>ONHH01000139.1 GCA_900317575.1 uncultured Bacillota bacterium
GATTACTTCATTTTTAGCTTCACGTATAGTCAAATACTTTTGTGATATCATTTCCGTTCCCCATTTCTTTATTCGTTTTTCTTTCTAATTCCTTTTCTAACTCGTGCAATTGGTAATATAAGAATGATAACTCGCCACTATCTTCGTTGCGTGATTTTATAGAATCAATCACCCATTTTAATCCTTCAATTTCTTTTTTGATTAATTCTTCTTTATTCATTGCTATCACCTACTTTATGCACTTTTCAAATAAGCCGTAGTTAGTATAAACTGCCTTGCCACCTTCAGCAGTACATCTTTCGCCTGCTTTATTAAGTATGATGTGAAATATAATGCAACCAAATATTATAAGTAATATAAATAATACTAGGCTTAAGTTTTCTTTAGTTTCTTTATTCATAATCAACGCCTCCTTGCATTTCTAAATCATCGCATTGTTGTTTCCACCATTCTAATTCATCTTTTAATTTTTCATTTTCTTGTTGTAATTCTTTCATCTTGTCTTTTGCCTTTTCATCTAACCACATATAGAAAAGTGTTAAATCATCAGGATTTTCATATTGTTCTACTTTTTGTTGTAAATTAGTTATGTAATCTTTTAATTGATTTAGTTTTTTTTCACTTAATTTTACCGATACATTTGGTAATGTTGTTGTAAATATTAAATCATCTAATATTTCTTTTATTTCATCGTTCATTATTGCTTACCTACCTAATAATCCTAATTGTTCTAATAAATAATTTTCAGTTTCTTCAATAGTTGTAAAATGTGGTGTTAAAAAATAACCTACTCTTGCATTATTATTTACTACATAATAATATTGGTTTGTTAAATGCACTTCAAATGGTGTTCCTTTTATATGTAATTCACTTTCATCATTTCTTACTTTTTTAAATTTTAAATTGTGTCTATTTAACATTTTTATAGTTGTATTAATTTTACTTTCCCTCATTATTAATCGTCTTTGCTTTCTAATAAAGTATGTAATTTATCAAATCTTGCATTTATATCTTCTATAATTGCGTTTCTTGTTTCGTTTTTTTCGTCAGTAAAATATTCTATTAAATTTTTTACATTTTTTATTACTTGTTCAACACTATATTTTTTTTCAGTTGAATACTCATCTTTATTTTCATTTTCAATAATTCTTCTATAATCTTTTAAACTGCAAGTTCCAAAAGCATGACAATATCTACTATTTCCACTATATAATTCATATAATTCATTTATATAATCATCTATCCACTCATTTAAGCCACTATGACTATCAATATAATTTTCATATAACCAGCTATCATCTTCTATATAAAAGCCAAATGTTAGTTTTTTATTCCATATAAATATACTTAAATAAATATTGTCAGTAATAAAATATTTATCTTTTAAATTTATATTTTCTTCATCAAGTTTTGTTAATACTTCTTTAATATATTCTAATTCTTTGATAGTTTTTCTTATCTCATAATCGGATGGTATTACGCTTTCATATTCATAGCCACAATCTTTATATATTGCTTTGTGATTATCTTCTAAATATTCTTTGTATTCATTAGCATATTTTAATGCTTTATCCACTTTTTCTATCTCTTCTCTATTCATCCTCATTCTCCTTTTCTTTGCTTTTCTAGGTAGTCTATTAATGTATTAATCCAATTTTGCAATGATGTTATATCTAATGCGATTGCTTCTTTTGTATAACTACTTTCTTCACCATTGAAATAATTTGCATTTAAAATCTCTAACTTTTCAGGCAATTCCTTTTCTTCATCGTCTAGGATTTCGACTTCTTTATTAAGTTCTTCTTTATCACAAGACAACGCACTCATTAAATCTATTTCTTCACTTTCATCTAAATAATTTCCAGCATAATCTTGCCATTCAAATTTATAGCACCATCCATTTATTCTTATCTTCTTTGGCACTTCTTCACCATTTGCTATTTTATTTAATAAATCAATAATCTTCATATCTAATCCTCTTTTCCTTCTGATTCAATCCTTTCAAGTTGCCTTTTTATTTTAAATTTCATAATATCTTCAATTTCTTCGTCAGATATTCCATAGTAATATTGGAATTGTTTTAACATCACCATGATGTCGGCGATTTCTTCGGCTATGTGTTCTTTTGCCTTATTTAGTGTTAATAAATCTCCAATATTTCCCTCACTATTAAACGATATTTCTCTTTCATTTAAAATTGCTTCATCTAATTCAAAATATTCACTATGAATATATTTTAATTGTTTCATTAATCCATAATGATTGATTATTATTAATAAATCTTCTTTCATACCTAATCCTCTTTTCATTAAAAATCA
>ONHH01000137.1 GCA_900317575.1 uncultured Bacillota bacterium
ATAAAAATTTTAGGGAATGAAAAAGACCGCCATTTCTGACGGTCTTTCTTTTTAAATTAAGGTCCCAATAAAAGAGATCTAAGCTGTTCTATCTTTAGCTATAAGATTAGTATTACTATTCCAACTAATAGTCGTACCACTTGAATTAACTGTAGGAGAATTCTGTAAAGCTGTAGCATCTGTAGAAAACTATATAATCACTATATTTTTTAAACCAGGATTAATAGTAAAACCGGAATTATTGTTTTGTTGTGAAGTACAATTTACACTACCATAAACCAATCCTCCAATTTCATAACAGTTGCTTGTTAAGTTCCAACTACCAGAAAGACTAAAACTTTCATATTTTTTAGATTCTACAATTAAATTCTTCGTTTCAATTCTATTAATCTTTAATTCTTCTTCGGTTAGAGACATTTTTATTTTTTCACTTTTTTCTCTTAATAATAAAGTGGACATATCACTCTAAAACAAAGAAACAAGTTTATTCTACTAATGATCATAACATTCATATCCAATAGAAACATGAGCGCTTGAAATGATAGAAGATTTTATTGTATAGGTTTTTATTTCTTCGTTATTATTATTTAACTAAAATAATTGATAACCATTAGGAATATTATTCCATAAGATAGGAGTTTTTCCTTCTTGAATAAAATAATTATTTGAAAAAGTATAATATTTATCAATTATATTATTCATTACTTTAAAACCATTTATGTCAATAAATAAATTACCAATATTACCACTAGTAGCATTAATAGTACCAGTAATTTCAGCGTCACGAGCGATAAGTAGCCCAGTAGAAGACACTTGGAAAACAGGTTGATTATTATCCAAATACTAAATACCACCATTAGTAACACTTAAAGGTCCAACCGAACCGCCTTCTGTAACATGAATCTCACCGCTTAAATGCATTTCATTGGCTTTAATTTTACCGTCACTTGTAATTATAAAACCAGTTTTATCTGATTCATTATAAGAACTCGCAATACATTTTATCGGTGTATTATAACTAACTTCATTTTCTTCATATGGCTCTTCATAATATTCCCAAGTTTCAGCATATTGATCAGTATAATAAGTTTTAAGCTAAATACCATTAATGTTGCCGCTATCTGCTTCAATATATCCTTTAAGATAAACATTGTCGCCCCATAACCCATAGCCTTCCATTAATTCGCTAGGATCAAAATTTTCTTCATTATTTGAAAGGAATAATCCAGAGATTTTTTTTCTACCATTTAAATCTCCTAAAATTAACTTTGGTATGGTTAATAAATTACCATCTTTATTCGTAGCCTCAAAAATAGTAAACGCATTGCGTGGAATTGTTTCTGAGCCGGTATCAGAACTAATTGTAATACCCATTGGATTTTGCTCTGGCTATGTAAATAACAATATATCATTTCCATTGTTTTGATAATAAACTTTACAAATAAATTCATCATCATCAAACGAGCTGGTGGTAGAATAAATTAAACAAGTCGAACAGTTAAAATACACCTAATGACCATCTTCATTTTCATTTTTGATATCTTTATTAGTTAATACTTTTAAGATTTCTTGCTCTTGTTCAAAAGTAAATACTGTATCAAGAATAGGTGCAAAAAATCTAAACCGATAAGTGCCATTTTTTTCAATAGGGATATATCCCCAGTCAAATAATATGCCACCTTCATACTCATTAATATTTTTATCTTTAAATGAATCTGAATCAGGAAAATTAATAAGCTTATTGTTATCATCTGTTTTCCAAGGTGTATAAACCTAATAATAATATTCAACTTCTCCATTGTCTAATTCTTTTTCATGATCATAACTAGAGAAATAAAGAGTATAATCATTGTTAAATTCAGTATTTGGTGTTAACTAAACATATTTACCAAAACAGCTAGTTCCCAAGCCATTATTTTTAATAACTACATAATAATTTGTATTTGATCCAATTATTTCTTTCTCAATTCTCTCAATTCGATAAGAAGGTCTTACTAATACTGTGCCGCCAACCGACTAAATTGAATCCTTTTCAAGCATAGTAGTCTTTAAAACACCACTAATTTCTGCATTTCTAGCAGTTAATTTACCATACTTATCAAGAGAGAACATTAAAGCCGAAGTTTCTTCATCTATATGATAGAGTCCGCCATCTTCAATAGTAACTTTACCAATATATCCATCTCTTGCATTGATAGTACCACTAACAGTTAACCCACCATTTCTATCGGTTCTTAAAGTAGGATTACCAGTACTATCATTAATTTCAATACCGTAATACTCTTCACCATCTTCAACAATCTTACCAATTACAAGTCTATCCTACCAAGCTCCGGCAAATTTCTTACTCATTCTAATGTCTTGGTTACTACTAATTAAAACTCGTTCGTTTTCATTACCAGACTTAATAAAGAAGCTATCCCAAGTTAGGCCAAAGTGGGCTTTTTCTTGTAAGTCCATTAAATTAGCTGGAGTATAAGAAGCATTTGCACCTTCATCAGAATCAGAACGTTTATAATTCTTAATTCCATAAAAACCATATTGGTCAAAACGAGTAAATGAAGTATAATCAATTATTGCTCCTTCCTAAGAATATGCTGTAATGCCGGCGGCATCCCATGTCATGTTCGGATGGCTTGAAGAAATGATTTGAACTCTATCAATATCAAGAGAGCCAGTTAATAAGTTAGCAATTAAACCATCATGGTTAATAACGGGCTTATAATCATCACTATTTTCTGCATAACTGAGTGCGCCATTAGCAAGTCTTAGCTTGAAATTATTGGCTATATCATTGGTTACAATTGATACTTTGTCAATTGATAAAGCTTGATTCTGTACCAAATCAAAGCCAACATCTTCTAAAGACTTCTATAAAACATCTGCATTGATAGTTCCATTACCATTAAATGCGGCGGCCGCAACTTGGTAAGCACCATTATTTAAAGACAGGCTCTATGTAGCTGCAGCAATTCTTTGAAATAAATCTTCAAACTAGGTCTTGTAATTCTATACAGTAAAGGTATTCTTCGATGGCTCATCTAAATATCTTACAACTTGTGCAAT
>ONHH01000136.1 GCA_900317575.1 uncultured Bacillota bacterium
ATGAGAATATTTACATTCTGGTATAATCACTGGATCGCCTTCTTTATGCCATTATTAATTGTCGCATTAAAAGTATTTAATCGACCAAAGATTAAAGAATTTGTATGGTCAATGATTTGGTTCTTTGCGTACTTTATCTTTGCTTTAGTCTTTAATGTAGTATTTACAGCTATCGGTCATGAAGTAGATTATTTCTTTATTAATTCGGACTTTATTGCGGATAAACTTGGAAACTGGGCAGAAAATATCTTTAAGATTACTGCATCATTCTCAGTAAAAGGTTATGAATTTACTTTCCATCCGGTATATCAAATATTATTCTTTAGCGTATATATTGTTTTAGGCCTA
Organism: uncultured Bacillota bacterium; assembly: GCA_900317575.1. Classification (GTDB taxonomy): domain Bacteria; phylum Bacillota_I; class Bacilli_A; order ML615J-28; family CAG-313; genus UBA1737. Next base: position 349 of record ONHH01000136.1, read on the forward strand.
TCAGTATGGTTTATTTATTCAGAATTCTTTAGAATTGCTGATGATCATTATGAATTAGCTATGAAATTAAAAGCTATTAAACAATATGAATATGCTAATTCTTCAGTTCCAACAAAAGAAAGAAGGAGAGAACTTATGAATCAAGATGTTGAAGCAAGCTTAGTCTTAAAACATTTCTCTAAAAAATATGCAACATCAAAAGTATATTCAGTTGAAGATGCTTCATTTGAAGTTCATGCAGGTGAAATATTTGGGTTCTTAGGCCCTAATGGAGCTGGTAAATCAACTATTATTAAATCAATAGTAGGTATTCAACAAATTACTGATGGACATATTGAAGTATGTGGTTATGATGTAAAAGCTGATGCGGTTGAATGTAAATATAATATTGGTTATGTTCCTGACCACTATGCATTATATGAAAAATTAACTGGTCGTGAATATATTAATTATATTGCTGATATTTATGAAGTAACTATGGAAGAAAGAAATGAAAGATTATCAAGACTTCTAAAGATTTTTGAAATGGAAGGAAATATTGATAGTAAAATTCAAACTTATTCCCATGGTATGAAACAAAAAATCACCATTATGGCAGCTTTAGTTCACAATCCAAAAGTTTGGATTCTTGATGAACCATTAACTGGTCTTGATCCCAATTCCATTTATCAAGTAAAGGAATGTATGAAGGCTCATGCTGCTGAAGGAAATATTGTATTCTTTAGTTCACATTTAATTGATATTGTAGAAAAATTATGTGAAAGAATTGCGATAATCAAGCATGGTAAGATTCAATGTGTTGTTAATGTAAAAGAAATTGAAGATAGGGGTATTTCTTTGGAAAAATTCTATCTAGACGTAATTGGTGACAATAGTAATGATCCACGGGTAGAAGGTAATAAGAAAGATGATGAAAAAGCTTAAAACCTTAGTTTTGATGCAACTCCGAGATAAAATTGGAGCTAAAGCTGTTACTAAGAAAGAGCATCTTCGAACTTATTTCTTTGAACTCTTGAAATTTATTATTGTAACAGCTATTGCTTTTGGAGTATTCTTTATTTTAACTAAATTTGTTTTTAGTTTTGATGAAACTCCAAGATTATTAGTTCTAGTTACCTCGTTTTCGATGATCTTATCAATTCTTATTGCGTCATTCGGTTTGATGAAGAGTTTATATTTTGCGGATGACAATAAGGTCTTGATAACATTTCCGGTTGCACCGAATCTAATATTTATATCTAAAATAATAGTATTTTATTTATATGAACTTAAAAAGAATATAACATTCTTGATTCCAATCTTTATTTCTGGAATCTTGATTATGGCAACTAGAGGTTTAGTTAGTCCTTTAACCTTTGTTTGGTCGATTATTCCTTTGTTATTTATTCTAATGGTTCCTGTTCTTGTTGGTGCTTTATTATCAATTCCTTTAATGTTTTTAGTAAGATTTCTTAAACGTTTCCCACTAATTGAAGTAATTTTATCAATTGTTATGATTGGCTTAGGTATCTTTGGCATTATTAAATTGATAGGGCTAATTCCTACTAATATTGATTTAATTAATCAATGGCCAAATATTCGAAGTTTCTTAAAACAATTCTTACTTAATGTCGAAAAGAATTTCGTATTCTTTAGTCAAATGGTTTATATTATCTTTGGTAAAATACAAGCTGATTTAAAATATCATATTGTAGCATTTACCTTAGTAAAATTATTAATTTTAATTGGTGGATGTGTAGTATTATTCTTCTTAGGATTCTTTTTATCAAGACCATTATTCTTTAGAATGATGGCACGTAATTTTGAAAACAATAAATCGAATATTATTAACAAAAAGAATGTACGAAGAAATAAATATGCAACATTTATTAAAAAAGAATTTACTATTAACATTAGATCAATTGATATTTCCTTAAATTATTTAATCATTTATATTGCGATACCAATTATGATTTTATTCTTAAATGCATTATATCATGTTATGGATACTCGTCAATTAGGTGATTTATTAATTTATACATTTAATATCTTATTGATATGTTTACCATTACTCGCATCTAATGCGCTTGTTGCTACATATTATAGTAAAGAAGGAAGAGCTGGATATATTAAGCGTACTAAACCTATTTATGCTTTCTATCCATTGTTTACAAAATTATTCTTTAATATTATTTTTTCAATACCGACTGTTTTTATAACTGTAGCAGTATTTGGTAGATATTCCCATTTTAAAGTGTCTGAAATTATAATTTTAGGTTTTGCGGTATTATTATTACATTTAGGGCATATGATTTATTCAGCTATGCTTGATATTATGAACCCGCAGAATGAACAATATGCGACAACGGGAACGGATATTGATAATCCAAATGAAAATAAATCAACGATGTTAGCATTTATAATTTCTGCTTTATATGCAGTTATTGCATATAAATTATTAAGTGAGGCAACTATTGGTGGTGCTGATAGTTCCTTAGTGCCTGGTCTATTAAAATTATTATTGATCAGTGCTCTTTATTGTGGTTCTACATCCTTCTTATTTACTAAGAGGATTAGAGCATTCTATTATGAATTGCAGGGGTAATAAGAGATGAAGAAGAGTGTTGTTCTTGCAATTGTAGTAGTATATGTCTTTGCAATCGTAATTGTAGGCTTTATTGGTATTAGGATGAAGATTTATAATCCTGATGTCAATATTGAAACAATTATTTGTGAGACCGAAGGTTATAGCGAAATCGATGAACATAATGGAATCATTAAAAGAAATTATGAAAAGAATCTAGCAATTATTATTAAATGTAAATATTTGCCATTAGATGCTAATCAATTTCCTAAAGGTTATCCATTTGAATACATTTGTGACGAAAAACCTTCAGATTATAAGTTAACTGTCCTTGGTGATGGTACTTGTAAAATTGAATTCTATCGAAATTGTACTTGTGATGTTACAGTAAAAGCTCAAGATAGCCATCAAGTTCAATTGAAGATATCAATTCAAATTATGCCTAATGATGACGAAATGTGTGAAATCTATGGCATATTATGTTAGTGAAAGGAAATAAAAATGAAAAATTTTGTTAAGTATTTATTTGCAATAATTATTGCAATAACTAGTGTTTTTGTCATTGCTTCATGTGATGATGATAAACCAGCAGCTGAAGCAAACAAATATGCTGTTACTTTTAATACTAATGGTGGTTCAAATATTGCTGGTGTAGTAGTAGAAGAAGGAAAAACAGTTGCTAAACCTCAAGATCCAACTAAAGAAAATTATGAATTCGGTGGTTGGTATAGTGATGAAGCTCTAACTGTTGAATATGATTTTGCTACTGCTGTTACCGCAAATCTTGTTTTATATGCAGGATGGGTTGAAGTTGTAACTAATCAAATTTTAGTTCAATCCGTATCAGTTAATGCAGATATTCTTGCTCATCAAAATAATAAAACTGAAAAAGCTAATAAAAAGACTGAATTCTTTGAATTAACTGAAACTTATAAAGTTGGTGATGATAACCCATGGGTTGCTAAACCAGCTGTAAGCTTTATTTCTTATAATCCTAAAACTAAAGAAGTTAATCCTGTAGTAGTTAATGAATGGAAATATACTGTTGATGTATTCGTTAAAGATGGCGATAATTATGGTACTGCTGGCGAAGAATTAATTGATAGTGTTGATTTAGTTAATGCAACAGTTGATTTCTCTGAACTTGCTTGTGGTAAAGAATTCAAAGTTGTTGTTACACCTGATGGTTTAACTGACAAACAAAAAGAAAGTTTAGTTAATTATCAAGCAACAGTTTTATTAACTGTAGTTGATGGCTACAATGCTTATACTGCAAAAGATTTAGCTTTAATTGAAAATAGAACTGATACTTCTCAATTCTCTGCAGAAGTTGCTGCATGGAATGCATTTAAAGAAGAAAATGGTATTGACCTTAATTTACATCCAGATTCATTAATTCTTCAAAAGAATATTAATGTAACTGTTGAAGATTTCCCTGGTGAATTTGTATATCATGAAAAAGATCTTTCTCCTTCTGATTCTGACTATTCAAGAACTTTAGGATCATTAAAAGATTTCTATTTCATTTATTATCATGTATTTAGCGCTAATGAAAGCTTTAAATTAGAAGGTAATTATTATACTTTATCTTCAGCTCAACTTCCTATTGTTACTCGTGAATGGGGAGATATTACACCTGAAGGTGAAGTAATTAGCCATGCTACATTATTCTTCTTATCTGGTGATACTACTAATGAATGTTCAATGGAAAATCTATATTTAATTGGTAATGCTCCAAGAGTTGAAAACAATGTTAAAGCTGGTGGTATTATCTTTATTAAAGTAAGGGATGTTCTTTATAAAGCTGAAAATAATATTGCTACATCATGGTTTATTACTTACATGGTAGAAGAATCTAAAGTACTTTATAGTGTTGATAAATGTAAATGCTATAATAACTTCAATTCATTCTTCTATAACTGGGGTGGTAAAAACTTAGTTGTAACTAATTCTGAATTAATTGGTTGTGGTGGACCAATCATTATTCAAGATCATATTGAACCTCAAGGCGATGATAAGACTAGATCTCCACTTTCTACATTTACAAATTGTGTGCTTTCTTCATATGTTGTTGGTGTTGAAGGTTGGTTTACAGTAGTTAAGGCTACTGCAATGGTACCTGCAATCAAATCATTAGATGCATTATTTAATCCATTTGGTAGATCATTCTTAAAGAACAATAGTGATGGTTCATTAACATTTATGAATCTAATTTGTGTAACTAAGAGTGGTACAGCTCAATCATTAACTGGTGAAAAGGTTGATGGTTCATTAACACTTAATGGAAAAGCATTTAATTTTGGTAAGACTAATCCTTATCTTTCTGGCTTACTAGATACTACATTTAGCCTTGGAGCACCTGCATTTGAATCAAGTGCTGCTGAATTAAATGATGGTATTGCATATGGAACAAATGAAGGATTATTCGATGTTACTCAAAGCCAAATTTTAAATCCTGCAAATAAAATCTTTAGCGGAGATTATTTAAGCATCTATTTTAATGGAATGATGTATACATTAGGATATTTCCCTGCTGGTCAAATTTATACTGCTGAATAATATTAAAAATTACTCTATCACTTTTGTGATAGAGTTTTTTTATGTTAGAACCTTGATTTTATCTTAAATAAATGGTAGAATAGATACGATATTTCTTGGAGGACAATATAATGTTTTTATCAATTTTACCAGCTCCTAATGCTTTATGGTTGGCTATAATTCTTTTAATAGTAGGTTTAGCTGTAATTATTAAGGGTGGAGATTTCTTTGTTGATGCCAGTGTATGGATGGCAGAAGTATTCCATATGCCTAAATTTCTTATTGGTGCAACGATTGTGTCGTTAGCTACAACCTTACCCGAAATGATTGTAAGTATTATTGCGGTTGTTGGTGGTGATTATTCAATATCAGTAGGAAATGCAGTAGGTAGTGTAACAGCTAATACTGGTTTAATACTTGCGTTATCTGCTATCTTTGTTAGTGGAGCTGTTAATCGTAAAGATTTCGGTGTTAAAGCTTTCTTAATAATTCTTGCGGGTGTAATTTTACTTGCATTCTCTTTAGATGGATCCTTTGGATGGATTGAATCAATATTATTATTTCTTATATTAATATATTATATGTATGAAACTATTAAATCAGCTAGAAGAAATGCATTAGAAAATAAGGAACAAGAAAGCAGTGAAGAAGAAGCAGTTAAAAAAGATGGAAAAACTGTTGCATGGAATATTTGCAAATTTATCCTTGGAACAGCTGGAATTGTTTTAGGTGCTGATTTATTAGTAACCAATTCTCAAATTGTTGCGTTAGCAGCAGGAATTGATGAAGGAATTATTGCAATAACTATTGTTGCAATAGGTACATCATTACCTGAGCTTGTAACAACAATTACTTCAATTGTAAAAAAACAAGGAGAATTGGGGGTTGGTAATATTATTGGTGCTAATATTATTGATTTAGTATTAATCCTACCAATATGTTCAATTATTTCTGGCTTTAATCTTGAAGTAGTTAATCAATCACGTTATTTAGATATGCCAGCATTACTTGTAATAAGTTTAGTTGCTGTAGTTCCTACATTTATTACTAAAAAATTTAGAAAATGGCAAGGCTTCTTGTTATTAGCTTTATATATTACATATTTAGTATTAGCAGTAACATTATTTAATGTTGGTAAATAAATAATAGATTAATATTAAGGTTTCTTATTATTAAATAAGGAACCTTTTTATAATCATTTTATTTGACTATTATAAAACAAAGTGGTATAATATATAAGAATCGCGCGGTAGTGATTAGATAAAAATAATGAGCATATTATTTGAAGTGGTTATACCGTTTGTGATATAATATATAAGGCGCTTGTAAAAGCGGCTAGAAATTTGATCTTTGAAAACTAAACATAACAGGTGGAGTGAGGATAAAAC
>ONHH01000138.1 GCA_900317575.1 uncultured Bacillota bacterium
ATCTTGATTATTTCTTTAATTCGTCAATTATTAGGTGAATGGTTAGGTCTTGCAATCTTCGTTTCACCAATTGGTGGTTTCGTTATCTTAGGTCTTGTTATTGGTATTTTCCAATCAGTAAGATTAACGATTGAAAAGGGCAAGAAGAACAAAGAGAAGAAAGATAATTTAGTTCAAAAGGAGGCTGCAAAATAATGAAAGAATTATTAATGATTGCTTTTGCCGCATTCCTTACAGAAAATGTTATCTTAGGTAGAACATGGGGTATTTGTCCATTCTTAGGTGTATCTAAGAAATCTAAAAATGCAATAGGTATGGGTATTGCGGTAACTGTAGTTATTGTTATCACGACAGCTGTTACTTGGGCATTATATAGATTTGTCTTAGAGCCATTAAATATGGGCTATTTACAAATATTAGTCTTTATTTTAGTTATTGCATCTCTAGTGCAAATGATTGAAATCTTCCTTAAAAAAGTATCTCCACCTCTTTATAAAGCATTAGGTATTTATTTACCACTTATTACAACTAACTGTGCTGTATTAGGTGTAGCTAATGCGGTTATTGATTTAGGTTATGGATTTACAGAAATGCTAGTATTTTCGCTTTTCTCAGGTCTTGGATTCTTATTTGTTATGTGGATTTTCTCTGGACTTAGAGAAAAGATTGAAACTTCACCAGTTCCTGAAGGCTTTAAAGGCTTTCCAATTGCGTTAATCGCTGCTGCTGCTCTAGCATTAATATTCTCTCGTTTAGGAGGTATTATTTAATGGATTTTAAATTAATTTTCCTTGCAGTTGCAGTATTAGCAGGTCTAGGTATTGTTTTAGGCTTACTAATAGCAGTAGTAAGTAAGGTATTTAAGGTAGAAGAAGATACTAGAGTAGAACAAATTCTACCACTCCTTCCAGGTGCTAACTGTGGTGGATGTGGTTTCCCTGGTTGTTCAGGTATGGCTGATGCTATTGTTAATAGTGGTGCATCGCCTCGTCAATGTAAGCCAATCAAACAAGAAAAGATTGATGAAATCAATTTTTTACTTGCTACATTCAATCAAAATAAGGAATAATAATGAATAGACTTCTTTAAAAGAAGTCTATTTTACTTACTAAAAGTAGGAAAAAATTTTTTTAAAAAAAAGTACCTTGTTATTGTTATATTGTCGAAAGGACGTTATTAAAATGGTTAATGAAGATGAAATTAAGCCCCAATTATTAATATTAAAAGAATATTATGATAAAAAAGGGTATTTAACATTAAGCGATATTGATGAATTATTCAAAGGTCGTGATGAAGATTTTATTGATGAGGTAATCGTTTATTTAATTGATAATGGTTATGAAGTAAATACCGATGATGAATCAATGCAAAATCTTGATATGGAAGAAATTGATTCTGAATTAGATGATTTAAATGATGATGATTTCCTTACGGAAGAAGAATCAGAAATAAAAATCAGTGATTTCGACTCTAATGATAATTCAAGTTTCCAAACAGATGATTTAGTAAGATTATATTTACATGAAATAGGTCAAGTAGATTTACTTACTATTAATCAAGAACTAGAACTTGCAAGAGGTGTCCAAAATGGTCTAATGGCTCAAGAAAAATTAGATCAAGCAGAAAAGAATGGAAAAGTATTACCTCCAGAAGAAGTTGCAGAATTACAAAGATTAATTAAGATTGGTTATCGTGATCAAAATACCTTAGTTGAATCTAATTTACGTCTAGTTGTATCAATTGCTCGTCATTATACTAATCGTGGACTAGAATTACTTGATTTAATTCAAGAAGGAAGTCAAGGCTTATGTAAAGCAGTAGTTAAATATGACCCAACTAGAGGTAATAAATTCTCTACTTATGCTCACTGGTGGATTCGTCAAGGTATCGCAAGAGCGATTTCTGATAAAGGACGTACAGTAAGAATTCCTGTTCATATGCATGAATGTATTACTCATCTATCAAAAGTAAGAAGAAAATTAACTCAAGAATTACATCGTGATCCTACTCAAGAAGAACTTGCAAAGGAAATGAATATGTCAGTTGAAGATATTATTAAACTTCAACGTTATTCTCAAGACTCAATTTCATTTGACGCAACAATTGGTGATGACGATGATTCGACTTTAATTGATTTAGTTGCGGATGAAAGTACTTTAAATCCTCTAGAATATACTGAAAAGAGTATTTATTCAGAAGAAATGGATGATATATTACAGACTCTTACTCCACGTGAAGAAATGGTTATTAGATTACGTTTTGGTATTGGAGTAGATCGTGTTCATACTCTAGAAGAAGTAGGTAAGATTATGGATCTTACTCGTGAAAGAGTACGTCAAATTGAGACTAAAGCAATGGATCGTTTACGTCAATATCAAAGATTGAGTCGTTTAAAACAACATATGACATTATAATTATTAGAGGAATAAATCATGGAAATATCAATGGAAAATTTTGTTAACTTCCTTAAGCAACAAGGATTTGTATACCAAGGAAGTGAGATTTATGGTGGCCTTGCAAATGCATGGGATTATGGACCATTGGGAGTTGAATTAAAAAATAATATTAAGCAAGCATGGTGGAAAATCTTTGTTCAACATCATCCAAATAATGTTGGCTTAGATGCTGCAATCTTAATGAATCCGCAAACTTGGGTAGCATCAGGACATGTAGGCGGCTTTTCTGATCCACTAATTGACTGTAAAGCCTGTGGATCACGTTATCGTGCTGATAAATTAATTGAAGAAGCAACAAAAGGTGAAGAAACTGGTGATGGTTGGGATAATGAAAAATTATATAATTATCTAATTGAACATCAAATTGCTTGCCCTAAATGTGGTAAAGTAAGCTATACCCCTATTAGAAAATTTAATTTAATGTTTGAAACTCATCAAGGTGTTATTGAAGGCGATAAATCGGTAGTTTATTTACGTCCAGAAACTGCACAAGGTATCTTTGTTAATTTTAAGAATGTTCAAAGAACTACTAGAAGAAAAGTACCATTTGGTATTGGTCAAATTGGTAAATCTTTTAGAAATGAGATTACTCCAGGTAATTTTATTTTTAGAACTAGAGAATTTGAACAAATGGAATTAGAATTCTTCTGTAAACCAGATACTGATTTAGATTGGTTTAATTATTGGAAGAAATTCTGTCTTGATTTCTTAAAACGTTTAGGCTTAAAAGATGCAAATATTCGTTATCGTGATCACGCAAAAGAAGAATTATCATTCTATTCTAAAGCAACAACTGATATTGAATATAAGTTTTTCTTTGGCTGGGGAGAATTATGGGGAATTGCCGATCGTACTGATTATGATTTAGGTGTTCATCAAAAACATTCTGGAGAATCACTAGAATATCTAGATCCAGAAACTAATGAAAAATATCTACCATATGTTGTAGAACCAAGTGTTGGTGTTGAAAGATTATTACTTGCTGTATTAACTGATGCGTACGAAGAAGAAACATTAGAAGATGGAGAAGTAAGAGAAGTATTACACCTTCATCCAGCTCTTGCGCCAATCAAGATTGCGGTTTTACCACTTGTTAATAAATTAAATGATAAAGCTCAAGAAGTATTTGATTCATTAAGCGAAGATTATATTTGTGAATTTGATAAAGCTGGTAAAATTGGTAAGAGATATCGTCGTCAAGATGCAAATGGTACTCCATATTGCGTTACAATAGATTTTGATACTCTTGATAAAGGGTTAGTTACTGTTCGTAATCGTGATACGATGGAACAAGAAACAGTTGAACTTAAAGATTTAAAAGATTATTTTAAAGATAAATTTAAATTATAAAATAATATAAGGAGGAGGACATGATCGATAATAATATTCGCCAACGTATTATTAATGAAACTAGTATTGTCGAAGTAGTTAGTGAATACGTAAAACTTGAAAAAAAAGGCAATAGTCATTTTGGATTATGCCCTTTTCATGATGATAAGCATCCATCAATGAGTGTTAGTGATGGAGTTAAGATGTTTAATTGTTGGAGTTGTGGAACTAAAGGTAATGTTATCTATTTTGTATCTAAATTTGAACATATTTCTTTAGATGCAGCAGCGATTAAACTTGCGAAAAGAATTGGTATTGATATAAAGCCAGAAGTCAATAAACAAGAAGAAAAGAACAATCGATTGATTGAAATAATGGAGACTGCTACCGCATTCTATCAATTCTATCTTAATAATAGTGAAGAAGGTCTAAAAGCTTTAGAATATTTACATAATCGGGGAATTAGTGATGATGTAATTAAGACCTTTAAGATTGGTCTTGCACCTAATTTATATGATGGTCTAGCTAAACATCTTGCTAAAAAAGAATATTTAGAGCTTGATCAAATTGAAGTTGGTCTAGTTAAAATGGATGAAAGAAATAATCCATATGATACTTTTAGACAAAGAATCATGTTCCCCTTAACTAATCCTGATGGTAAAACTGTTGGTTTTAGTGGGCGTATTTATACTGAATCTAATCAAGCTAAATATATCAATTCTAATGATAATGCGATATTCCATAAAGGTCATATCCTTTATAATGTGGATAACGCATATAATGAAGCTCATCGTAAAAATAAAATCTTTATTTTTGAAGGCTTTATGGATGTAATAGCTGCTTATCGAGCTGGTATTGGTTATGGTGTTGCGACAATGGGAACAGCTCTTACTCAAGATCATATTAAATTATTATTATCGATTTGTAATAATATTATTTTATGCTTTGATGGTGATGAAGCTGGTATTAATGCTATGCGTAAAGGGGCGGCGTTATTTGCTAATTTCAATATTATTCCTAATGCTGTAGTTCTTCCTAATAATCAAGATCCCGATGAATATATTAAAGAATTTGGTTCAGCTGCTTTAAATAAATATTTAAATGATGAAACAAAAACTGTTTATGAATGGTTATATCTTCTTGCTAAAAAGAAATTATTAGTTGCCGATTTATTGAGTATTGAATCATTCAAAAAAGAAGTCTTTAGTTTTCTTTCAGCATCTAAGAATTCAACTGTTATTGGCTATTATTTAAATAAAATGGCTAATGATTTAAATATGGAATTAAATTTAATCAATCGTGATTTTAGAAATTTTAATCCTAATGTTGATATTCAAGTAAAAAGAATAAAAGATGTAAAACCTAAAATAGAAAAAAAGAAGACTCCTGTTAAAGTCTTTACTGCATATAAAATTATTATTAAGAATCTAATAACTTCTCCAGAAAGAAGATATGATTTTGAAAATATTTATGTTAATGAAGCTTTAGAATATTCAATTATTTCTAAAATTAAAGATTTATGCACTGATTCGAATTTAACTAATGATATTTATAATTATAAAGATAGAATAGTAGCATCTTTATCAAGAGACGAAAAATTTAAAGCATATCTTGATTCAATTCTTAATGATAATAAAATTGATGCTAATGATAAAAATACATTTAATGAATGTGTTAAAACTATTTATGATTATGAAAAAACATTAAATAATGAAAAAAATAAAAATCGTGTAAAGAATGAATTAAATCAAGAAAATATTTCACGTTTTATTGAAGGAAAAAGAAATTAATGATTTCTGAGAGAATAAAAAAGGCATCATCATTTATTGAAAAAGATGATGTCGTTGTTGATGTCGGTTGCGATCACGGATATTTAGGGCTCTTAGCTGATAAAATTCCCGCAAAAAAAATCTACTTTATTGATAATAAAGAAGAACCATTAAAGAAATCGTATGAGACCGCGAATAATTTAATAAAAAATGCCGAAGCAATCTTTTTATTGAGTGATGGATTAACAAAAATTGTAAATTATGCGGAGATAAATAAGATTTTTATTTTAGGAATGGGCGGTGAAAATATCATCCATATACTAAAATCATCACTTGATAAGATTGATCCTAAGACCCTAATTATCCTTGATGCTCATACAAAAATTAAAGAATTACGTAAATTTATATTTAATAATTATTTCCGTTTTATATCGGAAATTATTATTAAAGAAAATAATCATTTTTATGAATTAATTGCGGTAAAAAAGACAGATAAATTAGTTGATTATAATGAATTAGATTTATTATTTGGTCCAATTCTTCGAAAAGAAAAAGATCCATTATTTATTGAAAAATGGTCTAAAAAATTAAAAAAAGACGAAGAAATTTTAAAAAATAAGCTAAATATTCAAGAAATTATTGATGAAAGGGATTTGATTAAGAAGGTACTATGAGTAATTTAAACAAGCAAATAAAAGTAAAAGATATTTGTGATTTTCTTTTAGAAAAATATCCACTTGATTTATGCTCTTCCTTTGATATGGGAAAAACAGGTCTACAATTTGGCTCATATAACAAAATTGTGAAAAAAGTAATGATTACTTTAGATGCTGCATCCTATGTTATTGATGAAGCATTAGAAAAGAATTGTGATATGATTGTTAGTCATCATCCATTTATGTTTTCACCAATGTTAAATCTTAATTATGAATCTAATCAAGGGAAGAAGATGCTAAAAGTATTTAAGAATGAATTAAATATTTTTGCGATGCACACTAATTTTGATGCTGCAGTAGATGGAATGAATGATTATTTAGCTACCCTTATTGGTTTAAAAGATGTTAAAATGGTTCCTGATGGACCAACAGCTGATTCTTTTATGCGAATTGGTAAAGTTGATGATATTAAATTACTTGATTATGCTAATCTTATAAAAAAAGCTTTAGGCGAAACTAATGTAAGAGTTGTAGGTGATTTAAATAAAATTATTAAAAAAGCTGCAATTATTGGTGGCTCTGGTGGCTTATATGTTATGGATGCCTACCGTAATGGTTGTGATGTAATTATTACGGGAGAAATTAAGCAGAATAATGCGATCGATGCATTAGAAAATGGCATTGCAGTAATCGAAGTAAGTCATGGAGTTGAAGCTAATTTTAAGAAATATATTCAAAAGATGCTTCAAGAAGAATTTAAAAATGTCGAATTTATTATATCTGAAAAAGATGTAAATCCATTTAAAGTAATATAAAAAACACCCAGAAGGGTGTTTTTTATTGTCATGTACATTAATTATTCTTTAACGTAACCAATGTTCTTATCTTTAGAAGGATCAAAAGTTAAATTGCAGATTGATGCAACTAAATCATAGATACCAAATGTGATTAATCCAAGTAGGAAATAAGCCCATGATCTAGATTTGAAACCTTCTGGCTTTAAACTAGAATGGTTGATAATAATACTACCAATGCATCCTAAGAAGAAAGTTAATAAGAAACGAACTAATTTGTTTGAATCCATATAAGTACACCTCCAACTTTATTATATCATAAAAATATAAATTTAGTCAAACAAAAAATAAAAAAACACCCTAAAGGGTGCTCTTTTATTCTTCTTCAATTGCTCCAACAGGACAATTTTCTTGGCAAACGCCACAATCAATACATTGATCTGGATCAATTTTGTAAATATCACCTTCAGCAATACATGATACTGGACAATTTGAAGCACATGAACCACAAGCGATACATGCATCAGTAATTTTTCTTGGCATCTTATTAACCTCCATTAATATTTGCTGTAATAATTATAATACAAATATTTTAATTATTCAAGTAAAAAATATTATTTTATTTAAAATCTATTTATTTGCTAAAAAATGGATTTTATGATATAATAAATCGATATTAAAATAAGGAGTTTATAGAAATGGTTCAATGGTGGTTACTTTTAATTGCTGGAATTGGTGCTCTAATTGTAGGTTTTGTTATTGGCTTCTTTGTAATTAGACATGTATTCCAAAAACAATTAGAAAAAAATCCTCCCGTTAATCGGGATATGATTCGCGAAATGTATCGTCAAATGGGTAGAAAACCTTCTGAAAGAGATATTACTCGCGTAATGGAAGCAATGAACAAATACAAATAAAAAAAGAAGATGCATTTTTATAAATAAAATGCATCTTTTTATTTATTTTTTCTTTCATCATCAACAAAAGCAGGTTTAGATTCATCTTCAATGGCTTCAAAATTGATTAATTGTTCATCATGAGTTTTAATTCTTTTTATATTGGCCGAATGTCTAATGATTACAATTAATGCAATAATAATAACAGTTATAAATAAATACCAATCCATATGATGATCGTGGAATAAAATTGCGTCAAGCCATACAATAAAAGGACTCAAACCAAATGAAACTATTGATGCTAGAGAAACAATTCTTGATATTCCAACGACAATTAAGAATACAATTAAGCCAATTAATGATGGAATTGGAGCATAAGCAAGGATTGCGCCAAAACCAGTTGATACACCTTTGCCTCCTTTGAATTTAGCAAAGATTGGGAAGAGATGACCAATAAAAGCAGCTAATCCATAAAACAAGGTATTAATTATAAATGGGAAATTATCAGAATTATAGAAATCAAAATGAACAATGATATATTTCATAAAAACAACTGTTATTGCTCCTTTGATAGCATCTAGAATGAAAGTTAATAAACCCCATTTAAATCCTAGTACTCTAAAGGCATTAGTTGCACCCATATTTTTACTTCCATGTTCACGTATATCAATATGTTTAATAGTCTTTCCAATGATTAAAGCAATAGGAATTGATCCAAATAGATATGCGATAATAAGGGCTCCAATTTGAATAAAAGTACCTAACATAATTATACCTCGCGCTGGTTTATTATATCACTTTTTATTAAAAATAATCTAAAAAAAGATTATAAATGTTTAAAAAGATATTTATTATAATAAACAAAAAAACTAGGTTTTACTTAATAAAAATGAGCATATTTATTGCAAAAAAATAAGAAATATGATATAATCAAATTAATAATG
>ONHH01000135.1 GCA_900317575.1 uncultured Bacillota bacterium
TAAATATTCTCATTGCCATAATATTAGTATCAGAATCATAATTTGGCATTAGCATCGCAAATAATGCTCCTAATACATTGATAAAATATGTAAAATAGAATAAACGCTTTAATTTAAAGATTAAACATAATGGAATAATGAATAAAGCTGTATTACATAGATGGAATGGCCATGACCATGGAGTTAATATATCTGAATAATCATATGTTTCCATAAAACCAACTAAAACAGCACAAGAAATATAAATTAAAGTAAATCTAATTACATCAGCTTTTTGATTTCTAAGTAAGAAATAAATAGTTAAAGGAAAAACAGCATTTAGGTATAACATAATACGATGAGCTGGAGTTATACCACTAAATTTTAGAGTTGCTCTAGCAAAGCCAAACATTATTTGTGGAAGATATCCTGGCATTGCGGGAATCAACATTAATACAAACATTCCTAAACTAAATAATATCTGTTTGATTGTTATTTTTTCTTTAAAATCTTTAATAAAATAATAAATACTTAAAATTAATCCAACTACTGCTTCTAAATAATAAATTATTAATAATAAGTTAAATCCTTTTTGACCAGATAATAGATAGCTAATCTTAGTTCCTAAAATTAAATTAGGAAGATAGCTAACAAAGGTAAAGAATCTAGCCATAATATTTAAAGATCTAAAAGAATAAAATGATCTTAAGATTATTACTAAATTAGCGACAATCTGTAAAGTAATCGCAATTAAACAAAGAAATACTGTAAATTTACTAAATCCTAAATATAAACTAGCATTACTTAAACCAGTTAAATTAGCATCTAGGTTCTCTTTATACATTGCTGTTTTATAACAGAACACTCTTACAATTAGTAATGCTACGAGAACGATTGCTAATATTTTATCAAATGTAAGAGTAAATTTGAATTTAGGTTTAGAATATTCTAAATCATTCAAGTACATCACCTTCCAAATAAAAAGTCATTATTATACATTAAAATGTATTAACCATATAGATTAATACTCTCGATGCAAATAATGACTATCTTCTTCACATATATTATACTCTTTTTTTATTTTTATGCAAGTAATAAGAAGACTAAAAAAAAGCACTTCATTTAGAAGTGCTTATTTTTAATTATTTTAAAGTTACAATTTCAAATACGTGTGGTTGAGGTCCTTCATACCAATACATAAATGCTTTAACATTTACATAATCACCAACTTGTAAGCTTTCTACTTTTTGATAAACATCAGTAGTTTTATCGCATAAATATGATTCAACAACAAATGTATAAGTAGCTTTACCATCAGTTAGATCAAAATATAGATCATCGCCTTGAGAACCAGAATTGTTCCATTTGTACATGAATGGGAATTCTCCAGCATCATTCTTACGTGCAACAACTTGCATTGATTTGAATTCAGCTTTTACATTAACGTATTTAGCAAAATCTTCATCACCTAATTTATCAGTAAGATCTACTGCAGGAGCATCATATGTTCCTTCTAATAATTCATATTTAGCTTCAATAATTTCTACTTCTCCAGCCCATTCAGCTTTCTTTCCAGTAACTAAAATATGAGCACCTACTACTAATTCTGAATTATATTTTTCTTCTGTACAAGGAAGATTATATAAGAAATATGCTCCTTCTTCTTTACCTTGAGTATAGAATGATGCTAATCCTTGACCTTTTTCATCAGTCCAGAATGATTGACGTGCTTGAATATAAGTATCAACAGTTACTTCTGAATCTAATTCAGCCGCAACAAATTCGCTGTATGACATTGCTTTTTTCTTATTTCCATCATTAGTAACTTCACAACCAGCTGCTAATCCGAAAACAATTAATGCTAAAAATAATACTAATAATCTTTTCATTATTTTCCTCCTAAAATTTTTAGTCACAAATATTATAACATTATTTTTTTATAAATGAAACTTATTTACTAACAAACTTCTTTTTTCGCTTTTGATAAAGAGTATAAATCATTATTCCTCCAAGCGATAGCCAACTCACACCAATTAAAACCAAGACAACAATTGAAATAGCTGGCATTTTATTTGAAGTTATTTCTAAACGATTTAAGGCTTTTACATCATAAAATAGTTGATTGATTTTTTCCATCTTTTCCTTATCTGTTTCGCCACTATAGCTCGTATCAAATAACCCTTCTATTAAATCTCCAGCCCCAGCTCTTAATAGACTAGAACCATTAAAGACAGGAGTAACAAAGGTATTATCAATATTATCAATAACTAATTTTGATGCGTCAAGTTTTACTTTATAATATTCAGCTGTTCCATCATCTTCATGATTTAAATAATCTTGATATTCATCTGAATATAAAGCATCTCTTGTTACAGGAATATAACCTTCAGTCTTTGCGTAGGACATTTGAATATCTTTGGTTAAAAGATATTGAACAAATAACCATGACGCAAGAACTTTTCCACTATCATTATTATTAAAGATACAAAGTGATGGACCTTGTGATATCATTTGCGGATTAGTTATATCATGTTGAGGAACAATCATAACTTTAGTTTCAAAATTGGCTACTTCTTTTTTATCAATATCTAGAAGTGGAGCAGTTGTTCCAAGCCATGTTGAACCAGCAGTTGAGTCAATCGCAAATACACAACGACCTTTATTATAGAAATTACCAGGATAGCTCTTTCTCTTAAAGGTTTCAAATAAACGATTACGAGGATCCTTTGCGCTTGCATAATCCATTAATTCACTAAGTAAATTAGCCATTTGATCATTAAATAGATAAATTTCACCATTCTCATTTGAATATGGAATATTATATTGACGAGCCATTTGAATAGCCATATTATCTGTTGATTTATACATTAATGGATTGAAATTAGTATAAGGATGAAGCACACGAGCTTTCTTACATACTTCCCAAACAAAATCCCAAGTAAGGATTTCTGGAACTTCAAATCCTAATTCTTTTAATAAATCAACATTAACATAACAAGCTTCACTACTTCTAACAAATGGTATCGCATATAAATGACCGGCAAAATAACACTCATTTAAGAATTTTTCAACAACACCATTTTTACCAGCTGAACTAAATTTAATTTCTGATCCACCAAGTCCATATTTATCATCATTATAAAATTTTTCTAAAGGAACGATGATATCTTGTCCTTCTTTATATGATGCTACATGGTCTGGATAAGTAATACATACATCTGGAGGAGTATTAGTTCCAATATTGATTAAAGCATCCTTATAGATACTTGGATAATCATAATAAGTAACCATTTCTATTTCAATATTTGGATAAATAGCTTCAAATTCATCTATTGCGCGTAGATAAATATCTTTTTGGGTGCTATTAGAATCATTCTTACTCCAGAATAATATTTTATAATTCTTAGTTTCATCAAATTCTTGAGGTACTTCATAATCACTAGCTATCTTCTTCTTAGTACCATCATCTTTTTTACCATGACAAGAACTAATGATTAATAAAGAGAAAATAATTAATAAAATAATCGAAAATTTCTTCATCTAATCACCCCTTAGTTCCTTCACGAGCCACTCCACTCATGATCTGTTTTCTAAATATAATAAAGATGATTAAAATCGGTAAACTAATAATTACAACAGCTGCCATCATTGCGGGGATATTATCTCTACCAAAACCATTTTGTCTAATAATTTGAATAGCTTGTGATACTAAATATTTATCTTTTTCACTTGTAATTAATCGAGGCCATACAAATGAGTTCCAACATTCAATAAATTTTAATAAAGTAATAGAAACTAAAGTAGGTCTTGCGAGAGGAATAAGAACTTTAACTAAATATTTAAAATCACTAGTACCGTCCACTTTAGCAGCTAAATATAATTCATCTGGAACCATCATAAAGGTTTGACGTAACCAATATAAATAGAATATTGACATTGTCGATGGTAATATCAAACCAATAAAGGTATTTCTAAAATTCAAATTAACAATCGTAGTATAATTTGTAACAATTACTAATTCTGATGGTATCATCATCATTGATAAGAAAATAATAAAGATGATATTACTACCTCTAAAACGAAGTCTTGCGAAAGCAAAGGCTGCAAGGATAATTACAATGAGCATTAAGATAGTTGTTACAATCGAGAAAAAGATTGTATTGATTAATGATAAACCTAATGATGCATCAGTATCCGCAAAAGCAGTATAATAATTAATCAATGTTGGGGGAATTGGTAAAAACTTAGGAATCATCTCTCCACTATAACTAGCTAAAGTTTTAAGAGAGGTTATAACCATCCAATAGAATGGAAATACAACTAAAATAGCCCAAAAGCCTAACGCAAAATAGATAATAATCTTTCTTGCAAGTTCTTGACCACGAACTGTTTTATATTTCTTATGCATAATCCACCCCCGATAAAGATGATCTACGGGTAATCATTATATTAAAGAAAGTAATAGTTAAGACAATAAAGAATAAGATAATAGCAGCACTTGATGCATATGATGGATAACCACCAGTTTCAAGATATAATTGATTATAAACATAACCAACAATAGTATTCATACCAACTTGATCAAGATTAGTACCGAATAACGCAACCGCATTATTATATTCTTTAAATGCTCCGATAAAACCAGTAATGACAAGATAAGAAATCATTGGACTAACTAGTGGTAAAGTAATTCTTCTAAATATTCTTCCTTTAGTTGTTCCATCAACTCTTGCAGCTTCATATACAGTCTTAGGTACACTTTCAAAAGCACCTACAAGTACAAGAATCTTAAATGGCATTACTTGCCAAATAATATAGAAACACATAACAAACATTTTTTGGGCATGGGTTCCATTAATAAAATCTACTGGTTTAGATGTAAAGATTCTTGAAATAAAATTAATAAAGGCTGGAGTTCCATTATTAGAACCAAATAGAATCAAAAATACCAATCCAACCGCAATTGTATTTGTAACATATGGTAAGAAATAGATGGTTTGAAAGATTCTATGTAGAGCTTTTATTTGGGTTAATCCATATGCAATCATTACCGCAATCATAGTTGATAGAGGAACAGTAATAATAACCATCGTAAAGGTATTAGTTAAAGCTTTAACAAAATAAGGATCTGTTAATACTTTATAATAATTATGAAATCCATAACCAGTAAAAGTTTTAGTAATGGAATTATAATCTTCCTCAAATGAATAAACAAATACATCAAAAAGAGGATATAACATAAAAACGATAAGTAAAACTAAAGCTGGTGCTAAATATAGCCATGCTTTATTATTATATTTAGTCATAGTACCTCCTTTTTTCTATTCATCTATATTTTATCATATTTTATAGAATTATGAATTATTTTAGTTTATAAATTAATTCATATTTTTCATTTTCAATTATTATAGTTTTATTATAATTTTCTAATTCAATAATTCCTTTTACTCCATAAGGAACTCTAAAACATACATAAACTGTATCATCATTAATAAATTTATAGCTAGATTTTATTAATCCATAATTAGAATCAATTGATGAAGATACATAATTTAAACTTCTAACAAAGATTGGTTTAAATAATACTTCTTTATAACCAACTTCTTTTATTCTAATTCCTGCTAAATATTCATACATAAATGATGCTACACTACCATAGCTATAATGATTTAAGCTATTCATTCCTGTATCAGATATTCTTCCATCACTTAAAACTGAATTCCATCTTTCCCAAATAGTAGTAGCTCCCAATTTAATTGCGTAAAGCCATGATGGAAAATCTTCATTTAATAATATTCTTACCGCAATATCTTCCATTCCATTATCAGCTAA
>ONHH01000132.1 GCA_900317575.1 uncultured Bacillota bacterium
AGGACTTTTATATATCATAATGGTGCTGAATCATATTATTCAAATAGAGGATTTAGAGTATTACTAAAAATATAGAATAATTTATAAAAAAGTAATTGGAAGATTAAGAAATTCCCGTACATTAAGGCGAGAAATACACTTACACTAAGTCTATTAGAGAAATCTAGTATCTTAGCAAAAAGAAAAAGGTAAATTAAATGGTATTTTAGAAGCAGTATATCAAAGTGTATTTGATACTGAATTATATCCAGCAATAGAAGATAAAACTGCACACTTATTATATTTTTAGTTAAAGTTCATCCATTTGTTGATGGACGCAAAAAAATTGCGGTGAGATTATTCTTAGAATTTTTGAATAAGAATAAGAGATTAGTGTTTTAACTACTATAAAAAAAGGTGATAAAAAATTATCATCATAATTTTTTAGATTAATTAGATATGATATAATAATCTTAATAAAGAATATATATTAATTTATAATTATTATAGGAGATGAGAAGGATGAAAATATTACTAGCTGGATTAGGATTTAAGAATCATAATACTGATTATAATTTAAATGTTATTGTTGATACTATTGAAAAATATAGAGAAAAAGCTGATTTAATATTATTTGGTGAAGCTTTTCTTCAAGGATTTGATTCTTTGAGATTTAATTTTATGGAAGATAAGACAGTAGCAATTACAAAAGATGATGAATTAATAAAGTTTATTCAATCCAAGTGTAAAGAAAAGAAGGTTGGAGTATCTTTTGGTTATTATGAATTAGATAGAGATGCTATTTATAGTAGTCAAATGACAATTAGTAAAGAAGGAATGATTATCAATAACTACCATCGAGTTAGTCCGGGATGGAAAGAAAACGATGTAAGTAGTGAATATAAAGATGGAAAAGAGTTTAGTACTTTTAGCTATTTAGATAAAACAATATGCGTTGCGTTATGTGGAGATTTATGGTACGTAGATAATCTTGAAAAGATAAAGAAATTAAAAAAGGATATTGTTTTATGGCCAGTCTATTGTGATTATGATGCCGATGAATGGAATGAAGAAATAAAATATGATTATAGAGAAGAAGTAAAGGAATTAGGTAATGTCTTATTGGTTAATTCTTATTGTCTAGATAGTGATAATAAAGAGCTTGCTAAAGGTGGATGTTGCTATTACAAAGATGGCAAAATTAAAGCTGATTCTAAAGCAGGTATTGAAGATGTATTAATAATAGAAATATAAATAATATTAAGCCGTATCGAATTACGGCTTTTAATTATTTAATTAATGTTTTTCTTTAAATAGTTTTGATTTTATAGTATAATATAATATAGATATGTATCATTGGAGGAAGAAATGAGTAATAAAGTACTTATTGAAGCAAAAGATTTAGTTAAGACCTATGGAGAAGGAGAAGGATTGATGTATGCCTTGAACAAGGTTTCAATCAATGTCTATGAACATGATTTTCTAGTTATTCTTGGAGGATCTGGTAGTGGTAAATCAACCTTCCTTAATATGATTGGAGGAATTGATAATGTTGATAGTGGAGAAATAATGGTATTTGGTCAAGATATTTGTAAATATAATAATAAAGAATTAACTCTATATCGAAGAAATACTGTTGGTTTTGTCTATCAATTTTTTAATTTAATTAATGATATTACGGTTTTGCAAAATGTAATGTTAGCACCTGGATCGCGTGAAAAAGATAAAGCAATGGAATTACTTAAAAGGGTTGGTCTAGAAGGAAAAGAAAATAAATTTCCAAGACAATTATCTGGTGGTCAACAACAAAGAGTTGCGATAGCAAGAGCTTTAAATAAGAATTCGGATATCTTATTATGTGATGAACCAACAGGAGCTTTAGATGATGCATCAGGTAAAGCAGTTCTTGCACTACTTGAAGAGATTCATAATGAAGGTAAGACAATAGTTCTTGTTACTCATACTAAAGAAATTGCGGGAATGGCAAATCGTATTGTTACGATGAAAAATGGTCAAGTTATCAAAGAAGAAATCAATGAAAATATTATTAAAGCTTCTGAGGTTGTTTGGTAATGATCAAAATAATGTTTAAGCCTTTCTTTAAGAAGTATTGGGGCTTATTTGTATCGATGGTTTTCGTATCAGCACTTTCTATAGCAATGCTATGTGCCTTTGGTTCAAATATCTCTAATTTACAAAAAACTTGTAATACTTATCTTAAAGAATATCAAAATGTTGACGCAATGGTCAAAACATCATTTGTTAAGCGAGAAGACTTAAATGATATTGAAGATGTTGAGGGAGTTGATCATGTCGATTTCCGATTGACAATTGATGCAAGACTTAAAAGAGAAGATGGAAGAGTCTTAACTGCTCGTGTCTTTTCAATGAATGAAAAAGAGAATAATATCTTTAAACCATATGTAGTAAGTAGTATTGATCGTAAAGAAAATTTTGTCAATGTTTCCGTTCTTAAACGCTTTGCGGATAATAATAATATTAAACTTGGTGATATAATTGAAGTAGGTTATTTTAAAATCTATATTAAATTACATGTCAATGAAATTGTTGAAACACCTGAAGGTATTCAAGCTAGAGCGAATGATTATGTATGGAGTGATTCAACAGATTTTGGTTATATTTATGTTAGTGAATTCCAACTTGATAAAGCAATCGAAGAATTATCAATTAAAATTGATGAACAAATAAAAAATGATGAAGCTTATAAAGCATATTATGAAGAAGCTGTTAAATTAACAGGAATGGATATTCCTGATTTAGCTGATCGATATTTAATTGGTAATGATTATTGCTCCAAATATACTAATCAATTAATGATTAATGCTGAAGATGGATATTCAGAAGAACAAGTAAAGAAGAATGTAGAAGCTTATCTTTTAGGAAAAGAAGTAAAAGTTAAACAAGCTAGCACTTCTCATGAATTGTTCTATGTCTTATATCTTGAGAATTGTGTAAAACAATTACGAGTAGCATCAATCTTTTTACCAGCATTCTTTTATTCTGTTACGATGATTATTATTGGTTTATTTATGAATCAAATCATTAAATCAATGACTAAAGAAATTGGAGTAATGATGTCTGTTGGTGTAGGCTTTAAAGATATAAGATCGATTTTCTTATTCTTTACTCTTCTTATGACCCTTGGATCAAGCTTGATTGGAGTAGGAGTTGGTTATGGTTTAAGTTCAATGCTGGCCGTGACGATGAGGAAAGTTTATTCAATACCAACAATTCCTGGCTATTTGAATGTTATAATTAGTGCTTCTGCTTGCATCTTCTTATTAGCTTTTGCGGAAGTAGCAACACTTATATCTTGTCGTAGTATTTTAAGAATTACTCCTAAAGATGCAACTATTTCTAATGAAGCAAAGAGAAAACCACTTCCTAAAGCGTTACTAAACTTTATTGAAAAAGCACCAATGAATTTAAAATTGAGTATTAATTCCATAGCGCAAAATTATAGAAGATTCTTTGTATCAGTCTTTTCTATCTTTGCGTCAATGGTTATTATTTTATTATCTTTATTCTTTGGTGTATCAAAGAAAGAACTAATTTCTCAAAGTGTAGAAAGAAGAATTAATTTTGATGCTCAAATATACTTTCAAGAAGTTATTAGTGATGAAGAATTTGCTGATTTAAAGAAACAAGCTTTTGTTAATAATAATCGAATTGAAAATTGTGGCTATACTTATTTAGAAGTTGAAAAAAATGGTAATAAGATGTTCATTGAATGTCTTGCGTATGATGAAAATACTAAATATGATTTAGTTCAAATACCAGATTCAAGAGG
Source organism: uncultured Bacillota bacterium (assembly GCA_900317575.1). Taxonomy (GTDB): domain Bacteria; phylum Bacillota_I; class Bacilli_A; order ML615J-28; family CAG-313; genus UBA1737. The sequence continues at coordinate 3,791 of ONHH01000132.1, forward strand.
TACTAAATCACAACCATTAACTTCTAATGGAATTATTGTTCCAACTACTCTTGCTAAAGAATTAAAAATTAAAAAAGGTGATATGGTAAATATTAATGGTAAAGAAGTAGAAATTGCAGGAATATCTAAACAATATTTCCATCCAATTGCTTATTTATCTATTAATGAATTAAGTAGAATTACTGATCAATATGTATCAAGTGTCATTCTTGATGTTAAAGATAATAATGCTTTACTCAATTATTTAGATGGTAAAACTACTGGATCATTGACAGTCTTTACTAGTAATTTAAGTAATGATGTAACATTTATCTTTAATTCCATTGATGTCTTTATCTATATTATGATTATCTTTAGTTTAATGATGTCATTCATTATTCTTTCGATAATGGGACAAAACACTTTAATGGAACAAAAACGTCCATTAACAGTGTTAAGAGCTGTTGGCTTTACTGTTAAAAATATTTCCGATATTTGGACAGTTCAAAGTGCTAGTCACTTATTTCTTGCGTTATTATTTGCAATTCCTGGAGCATCACTGGTATCAGTAATATTATTTAAATTATGCTCATCAACTAGTCAAGTTTATCCATTTATTTTCAGTATTAAATCAACAATTTTTTGTATTTTATTTATTTTATTAGTTATTATTGCTACACATTTATTATCGATGTTCTCTATAAAAAAATGGAATATAGCTGACAATACAAGATGTCGTGAATAAAATTAAGGGAGGTAATTATGAAACATAATTTTGAAAACGGAGTATTAACTATTTATTTAGAAGGAGATGTGAATTCTTATAATTCAGAAGAAGTTGGCTTTGAAATTGAAGATATTATAAAGAAATATAATTTTAATTCTTTAGTTCTTGATTTAGAAAAGCTTAATTATATATCTTCAGCTGGTATTAGAATTCTCATTAAAATAAAGAAAGAACATAATGATACTAAATTAGTTAAGGTTTCAAAATCAGTATATGAAATCTTTGAAATGGTTGGACTTCACATTATTCTTAAAATTGAAAAATTATAGAAAGGTCAGTTGTTAATATGACTAATGAAATTGAAAATACACAGGCTTATAAGAATAATGAAGTAAACGCTAATCGTCAAATGACTTTTGCGTTAATGATAACAGCTATTTTATTATTCTTTGTCTGGTTTGGTTATTTTTTCGGTGTATTTGATGTCTCTCATAATACATGGTTAGTAACAATTATTATTAT
>ONHH01000131.1 GCA_900317575.1 uncultured Bacillota bacterium
CCCATAATTTCACCTCCAATAAATATTATAACAAAATAAAAATGTTAGTAGACTTTTTTTTGTGTCTACTAACATTTTATCATTTCAATTGTAACTGCTACTTATTTATATGATGAAGATATTTTTGCGGAAAAAGTATTAGTTATTACTCCTAAAATCCCTAACGCAACCGTAACATTAGTTGATTCATCATATTCATCACTTACTAATGGAACTAAAGTAATAATTGATAATGTTCGTTATACATATGGAACTAATTTATTTGCGTCAATTAAAGATGCTTTAGCTAAATCTAGTAAAATATTAGTTAAAAAGACTAGTGAAACTAGTGTTAATATTAATAGTGGTTCAGTTAGAATTGAAGGATGTAGTGAAGATAATTTCAATCTCAAATTTGTAATTGCAGAAAAAGTTGATACTGTTAAGATTTCTAAATTCAATTTCACTCTTGATTCGAAGATTGTATTAAGTGGTGGAAATACAAATATTGAAATAACCGATAATAATTTTATCAATACTACTGTTAATAGTACTGCATGGGCAGCTGGTAATACTTATAAGAGTGGAATTATTGAATTAACTAATTATTCTGATAAATATCACAATAATATCTATATTAAAAATAATAAATTTAATAATATAGGTGATTGTGGTGTTAATGTTAATACTACTCATAATTTATATGTTGAAGGTAATAGCTTTAATACCTTTACTAAAGATGCAGTTAGAATGAATAATGGGGTTATTAAAGAAGAATGTATGTGGTCATTCAGTAATAATACCTTTATTGATAGTTCTTATAGTGGATTATATTTTAGAACTTATGCTCCTAGTTCAGCTGGATTCTATCATTTTATCGATATTAGAGATAATTTATTTGATAATTTAGGTCGTTCTAATGAAGAATTTAGTGGTGCTATTGTCTTTAGAAATTATCAAGAGGCTGGCGCAAGTATTAATATTGCGTATAATAGCTTTAATAATTGTAGTCGTTTTATATTCTTAAGAAATAATGCGGTTGTAGACAATCAAAAGAATTTTAATGCCTATGTTATGGGAAATATTTTTAAATCAATTCCATCTAAATATTATTTTAATAATTTAAATAGTAGTGATAGTGTATCAACTAATCCTGTTCAAACTAAATTAATTGATAATGTATATTTAAATGATAGTGGATTAGATATTACTCCTGATAATGCTAAATTCATTGGCGCAAAAACTAATACCATTCTTTTAAAGAATAAATTAGATAATTATCATCATTTTAATTTAAGACATGTCTATAAAGTTGGTGATGAAATTGATTTAGAAGAAGATATTACTTTTAATGATTCAAGTTATTATTCATTTACTAATCATAAATTAAAGATTCTTAAAGAAGGAATCAGTCAAATTTATTGTAGTGATGCGTCATTCGAAATAATTGCGTTAAAAGATAGTGAAATGATTGTTAAATTCATTCAAATAGCTTTAGGTGAATTAGGCTATAAAGAAATGGATGCTAATGGAAATACTGGTACTAGTGGTAATTATACTAAATATGGTGCTTGGTATGGTATTAATCCAGGCGCATGGTGTGCAATGTATGTATCATGGTGTGCTAATCAAGCAGGGGTTCCAACCACGATTATTCCTAAATATGCAAGTGTTCAATTAGGTATGGAATGGTATCAAAATAAGAAATTATTCCAATATAAAGAAAATTATACACCTAAAGCAGGCGATATAATGTTCCAAAAATCGAGTGGAGCTTCGCATACAGGAATTGTATTATATTGTGATGGTACAACATTATATACTGTAGAAGGAAATACATCTGATATGTGTGCATTACGTCAATATAGTGTGACTAACGCAAAAATAACGGGTTATGGTACACCTGAATGGCCATATTATAGTCCAGATGGATATAATTTCTCTAGTGGTAAGGTAGATGATGGAGGAAATCATTCTACTACTTAGAACTATTTGTTTAAAAAAATAGACCAATTTCTAAAAATATCAGAAATTGGTCTTTATTATAGGAATTGAATATGCGAAAATTAATTATTATTTTCTTTTTTATAATCTTAATCTTTTCAATAAATAGCTGTAAAGAAAATGAAGATTTATATGATGTTGAATCAAGTACTGAGGCTTTTAATAATATTAAATTAGGTTATAATTTAGGTATGTCATTTTCAGCTTGTATTAAAGATCAAGAATATGAAATGGATACTATTGAAAAAGTAAAGACATATGAATTAAAATGGTGTAATACTATTACCACTAAAGATATCTTTCTTACTTTAAAAAATAAAGGCTTTAATGCACTAAGAATTGCTATAGACATTACTAATCATCTTAATGAAGATGATATTATTGATCATTATTGGTTAGAGCGAATTAAGGAAGTAGTATCTTGGTGCTTAGATTTAAAAATTTATGTCATTTTATCATTAGTAGAAACTTATGGTTTAAAACTCAATAATCAAGATAAAGATATTTTTATTAATTCTAGGGAAATACAAAGATTTATTCAGTTTTGGGGCATCTTAGCTGATAATTTTAGTTCTTATAATGGTTATTTATTATTTGAACCCTTTAATGAATTAAGAAATGAAAATGGGGATTGGGGAACTGATGATAAAAAAATCTATGATAATTTATTATATCTTTATCAATTATTTATTAAAACTATAAGGGATAATAAAGAATATAATAAGAAAAGAAATCTCGTACTACCCACATATGCAGCTAGTTCTAATAAAGATATTTTAAAATTTACTAAAAAGCCAATTGATTATTATCAAAATCATTTAATTTTTGATGTTCATTATTATAATCCAATTCGCTTTACTTTTAATGAAATCAATTTAGGATCAACTAATTTTATAGATACTTGGGGAACAAAAGAAGATATTACTGAATTATATTTAGATATGAATAATATTAGAATTAATCTTGCAAAAAGATTAAATGTTCCGGTAATAATTGGTGAATGTGGAGCAGTTAGAAGAACAGATATTAATGAAAGAATAAAATATCATAAGAATTTAAAGAATTTTGCTGACAGCAATAATTTAAAATTATTTATTTTTGATGATTCATGGGATTTTTTATATTTAAATAGAGAAACATTAGAATTTGTTGATGAAGAAATCATCGATTTATTATTAAAATAATAATTATGTTATAATATAATTAAAAGAGGAAAATGAAATGAAAAAAATAATCTTAATATTATTAATCTTAATTAGTATAACTATTGCTTCTTGTAAGAAAGAAAATATAGATAAATTTGATTATTATCAACCCGATGAATTATATATTGATGAAGTACTAAATATCGATGAAAAATATTCAATTGAGAATTTAACTCCTGATATTTTTCAAGTCGATAATCATAAAGTAATTCCCTTAAAAAGTGGAATTGGGATTTTAAAAATTAATGGTCATGAATATCAATATTATATTAAGAATTATAATAAAGCTTTATATATTAAACCATATCTAGATGAAGAATTATTATTATCTAATACTAATTATCAATTAAAATTTGATTATGGTATTGATCATACTAATGTAGTATTAGAAATGGCTAGTATTGATAGTGAAATTAATTATGATCCAGCAACTAAGATGATAAATTTTTCAAGAGGTGGTAAATTCAGTATGACATTTTATGATGTTAATGATCCATCATTAAGTGGAACAATTAATTTTGATGTTAAATTTTCAGATAGTTTTGAAGGCTTTTGTGTTTTATTTGTAGGTAATTCTTTAACTAAATATAGTTTTAATATTCCATTAATGTTTAAGAATCTTCTTGATGAAGCTAAAATCTATAATACGGTAATTATAGATGCAGTTAATTCAACATATCTTGATGAACATGAAGAAAGCTTTAATCAATTGATGAATAAGAATTATTATACTCATGTAGTATTACAAGAAAGAAGTAATGGACCTGCTGTTGAATATGAAAGATATGATAAAGTTATTACTAAATATAATGAATTGATTCAAAAGAATTTAGCAAAACTAGTTCTTTATGAGACATGGGGTTATAATTATAGTGATCAAATAAAGAAAGATGAATTAAGAGATGCATTATTTAGGGCAATTACTAAATGTGCTAGTGATCATAACGCAATATTAGTCAGAAGTGGTGAAGTGTTTAGAGCATTAGAAAATAAGGGATTTAGTGAAAGTTTATATGCATCAGCTGAAGATATTAATCATCCATCTATTTATGGAGCTTTTGCTTCTGCATGTACTTTCTATGCTACTTTAACTAATAATCATGTTAGTAATTTAAAATATCATCCTGATGAAATTAGTGATGAATTAAGTAATATTATTAAAAATACTGTTGATAATTTAATATTTAATGAAGGATAATTTAATGATAATTATAAATAATCACCAAACTAATTATTTAATATGTACATCTAAAGATGCATCAGCTACAATTAGATTTGCGGCAAGTGAATTAATGATGTATTTATATAAAAGTACAGGGACTCTAATTGGTTTACATAGTGATAAATGTGAAAAAAGATGTAAAGAAATCTATATTGGTCTTGCTCGAGATATGAATTATCTAGATCATGATTTGTTAGATGCAAGTTCTGAAGCTTTTTTTATTAAAAGAATCAATGATGATGATCTATTATTTTATGCAAAGAGCGATCGTGGAGTTTTATATAGCGTTTATTATTTCTTAGAAAAGATGATAAATTTAAAATGCTATCATAAAGATGAGATTGATTATGATCAAAAAGATATAATTGAATTTAAAGAAGATGTTTTCTTTGATTTTAAATTCGAATATCGAGATGTTTATTTCCGTGATGCATTTGATGGATGCTTTGCGTCAATGAATATGCTTAATGGATCAATGGCTGATTTATCTAGTAAATTAGGTGGTAAAACTAGTTGGTTTAATTTTCATCATTCATTTTCGGATTTAGTTGATCCTAAGATTTATTTTAATGATCATCCTGAATATTTTTCTTTAATTGATGGCAAAAGAAGAGGAATTCATACTGAATTATGTTTATCAAATAATGATGTCTTTAATATAGCATTAAATAAAGTAAAAGAATGGATTAAAAATAATCCAGAATGTACAGTCTTTTCAGTTAGTCAAGATGAGTGGATGGGTCATTTCATTAAAATGGCATGTGAATGCCCTGAATGCAAAAAAATAGATGATTATGAAAATAGTCAGAGTGGATCTATTATTCATTTTGTAAATAGAATTGCTGATGCAATAAAAAAAGATTATCCAGATAAATTAATCCATACCTTTGCATATCAATATTCTAGAAAAGCTCCTCTTCATATCAAACCTAAAGATAATGTAATTGTTCGCTTATGTAATATTGAATGTTCATGGAATGATGGAATTGAAGAATCAATTAAGAATGGTAATGAGAATAATATCAGCTTTTATAATGATTTATTGGCCTGGTCTAAGATAACAAATAGATTATATATTTGGGATTATTCAACTAATTTTAGGAATTATTTATTACCCTTCCCTAATATAAGAGCAATGATTAAAAATATTGAATTATATAAGAAAATGGGAATTAAAGGTATCTTGATGCAAGGTAATTTTTCATATGGAGGAAAAGGCTATTTAGATGAATTAAAAGCTTATTTAATTAGTCGTTATTTAAAATATGATAATCTTAATTTAGATGAAGAAATAAAAGATTTCTTAGCCCATTATTATGGCAATTATCAAGATGTTATTTATAAATATCTAAATTTATTTGAGGATGAAGTAATTAATCATTCATTATGGTTATATGATGATAGTGATAGTCCTTTATTTAATGATGAAATCATTAAAAAAGCTTCATCAATTATTGATGAAGGTGATAAAATAAAAGATATTGATAAATATCAAGAACGTTATAGTATTTTTAGATTAAATTATGAATATTTAATTCTTTCAAGACTTGATTTAGATTATCCAAATCGTGATCAATTAATCGATAATTTCTTTGACAAGATTAC
>ONHH01000130.1 GCA_900317575.1 uncultured Bacillota bacterium
AATCCTTTAGTTAGTCCTGATTTATTACAAGGATTAATTGCGATAAGAAAATTACATATGCGAGCAATTAATGAAACAGGTTTTTCTTGTGCTGATGAAATGCTATATCCTGAAAATCATCGTTTCTTATCAGATTTACTTTCTTATGTTGCGGTTGGAGCAAGATCAGTTGAAGATCAACAGCATCGTTTAACTGCCAGTGGCTTAGATTTACCAGTTGGTATGAAAAATCCAACTAGTGGTGATCTATCAGTTATGTTAAACGCAATTCATGCTGCTCAATCATCACATACCTTTATCTATCGTAATTGGGAAGTTCAAAGTAAAGGTAATCCATTAGCTCATGCAATCTTGAGAGGATATGTTGATTCTCGAGGAATTAATCATCCTAATTATCATTATGATGATTTAGAAATGTTATGTGAATTATATGCTCAAGCTAATCTAAAGAATCCGGCAGTAATTGTTGATTGTAATCATTCTAATTCATCTAAGAGATATCTAGAGCAAATTCGTATTAGTAAAGAAGTACTTCACAGTATGCGTCATAATGAAGATATCAATAAATTAGTTAAAGGTTTAATGATTGAATCATATCTAGTTGATGGCTGTCAAAAAGTTGAAGAAGGAATCTATGGTAAATCCATTACTGATCCTTGTTTAGGTTGGGAAAAGACAGAAAAATTAATCCTAGAAATTGCGGAATTAAGATAATGGATATCACTTTAATATTAGATGCATCTCTAGCTTTATCAAAAGAATTAGCTAAAATTTATACAGTTGAAAAGAATAATCTCTTACTTGTTTCTTATTCAATTGATGAATTAAAAGCTTTAAAAGAAGAATTATTAATTCTTAATCCTAATCTTCTTATTGATATATATCAATGTAATATTGAAAATAAAGAAGAATTAAATAAATTATTTGTCTATCTAGTAATTAATGAATATAAAATTAATCGTTTAATTTTTAATATGGATTATTCTATTGATAAAAATATGATTAATTTATCTAATGAAGAAATAGACGTTATGATGAATATAAATAATAATGCTTTTATTTCTTTGATTAAACATTCATTAATTGATATGAATGAAGCAAGATTAGGAGAAATATTATATATATCAAGTATTGATAATGATACTCCATTAAAAGCTGCTAATACTTCATTTAATAATCAATTAATTAAATCATTAACTAAGGAATATGAAGATAAGAATATTAAATTCTTAATCTATTATCTCAATAAATCAAAGACATTAAATAATGATCAAGCTAAATATGCAGTAAGAGCAGTTAATGCTTTAAATAAAAATAAAAAAGAAGCTTATTATAGTTTTCTTACAAAAATAAAAAATAATAAAAAAAGATGTTGAAAAAAACCTCCTTCATACGTTTTATTAGTAGAAGGAGGATTTTTATATGAAAATTCGTGTTTTAATTTTATTCTTTGTGCTTACATTAGCATTTTTTGTAGTTGGCTGTGGCTCCATGAAAGATGGCTATGACGGTGGATATTCAGAACCAGTTGGTTATGGTATTGGTGATATTGAAGGTGGATTAGCAGGAAAAACTACACCACCTGATGGAGGAGTTGATTCAGGAGAACTTCCTGATGATGGTAATCAAAATAAATATGTTCCTGGTCAAATAACTTCATGTGCTTTATTTGATAAAGACTATTTTGATTTCTGGAAATCATTAATTACTCAAAATCAAGAAAATAATCAATCAGGCCTTTTCTTTAAATATTATAGTTCTGCATCATTTAAAACTCTTAAACATTTAAAAATAACTTTAAATGATAAAGCATATGGATCAATTCAATTAATTAATAAAGTAGATGAACAAAAACCTGTAGTTGTTTCAAGCGCTGTAACTGATCGAAACGGTGTAGCTAATCTATTCTATGATAGTGATGCTAATTATGTAAGAGTAAATTATACTAAAGATGGTAATGCTACTTCTCAAGAATTTGAATATCATGGAGAAGAAGAATTAAATCTTTCATTAGATAATCCTCAAGCCAATGTTAGCAATAAAATTGATGTCCTATTTGTAGTTGATACTACTGGATCAATGGGTGATGAAATTAGATATCTAAAAGCTGAAATTGAAAATGTTATTGAACAAGTACAATTAGATAATGAACAAGCAATCATTAGATTAGGATTAATTTTCTATCGTGATACTTGTGATGCTCAAGAAACATATCTTATGAGAACTTTTGATTTCACCACTGATATTGAAGCTCAAAAACGTAATTTGATGCAGCAAGGTGCTAGTGGTGGTGGCGATTACGAAGAAGCAGTCGCAACTGCTCTTGAAGAAGCTGTTAATATGGAATGGAGTGATCAATATGCTACTAAATTAATAGTTCATGTAGCTGATGCTCCAAGTCATAAGAGTGATTATGGAAAATGGAATAATGCTGTTCAAACTGCTGCTAGTAAAGGTATTAGAATTATTACTGTTGCATCAAGCGGAGTAAATCATTTATGTGAATATTTATTTAGATCGCAATCATTAATTACTGATGGATGTTATGTATATATCACTAATGATTCAGGTATTGGTAATAGTCATCTTGAAGCAACAGTTCAAGAAAGACCAGTTGTAGAATTTTTAAATAAAGCTTTAATTAGATTAATAAATGGTTATCATACTGGCGAATTTGCAGAACCAGTATATTATGGTGGTCAAAATTAAAATTAATGATATTAATAGTTGATAATTAATATAATTATCAACTTTTTTTTAATATTACTTGCTTAATAAATCATTAATTGATATAATTAAAGTATAGAGAAAGGAACGAGAAATAATGAATAAGAATAAGGAAGTAAAATATAATAATTATAGTATTTTTACTAAAACTATTATTATAGTTTTAGTTTTTTCTTTTATAGTGAATAATATTAATATTATACCTTTTATTAAAGCTTTTGAAAAACCTATAGAAATAATTAGTGAAGATCATTCAATAACAGATACTACTGAATTTGAAAAAGTAGAATTAGATGAAGAAAAGACTAAAAATAGTAAAACATATAAATATGATAATGGAATAAATGAAACTCAAATATATAATAATGCTGTACATTATTTAGATAATGGTAATTATGTTAATATTGATAATACACTTATTGATAAAGAAGATTATTATCAAAATAATAAGAATTCATTTCAAGTTAAATTTCCTAAAAATATAAGTAATAATATTGAACTTGAATATTTAAATCACATATTTAAGATATATTATGATAATTTAGATATAGTAGCTGAACTTGATAAAGATATTGATAGGAATATAGAAAATCTTCATGACTCTGTATATTATAATATTGATGATAATATTAGTATTAGATATGATGTATTAAATGAATCAATTAAAGAAAATGTGATATTAAATAATTATGTTGAGAATTATGTGTATCACTATTATATTGAAACAGATTTAGTGATGGAAAGTGAAGAAGGTAAATTATATTTTTATGATAATGATGAATTAATAATTGTCTTTGATAATTATTTAATGTATGATAAGAATTATAATGTTTCTTATGATATTTACACTGATGTTAATAGAATTGATGATAATATATATCAATTAAATATAATACCTAATAATGAATATTTATTAAATGCTGAATATCCTGTTGTAATTGATCCTGAAATTCACTTAACTGATGGTGGATTAATTGATGGAATAGTGACTTTATTTGAAAATGATAGATTAAATAATACATCGACATTTAAAACACTTGGATATTTCACAATAAATAATCGAAATAATAGTATTAGTAGTGATGATATAGTTGCTGATTTAAGTATTTATATTCCAAGATATTATAATACAAATATTAGTGAAATACTTACAAAGAATCAATTAATGTATGCAAATTTAGAGCTTACAACAATTTCTACTAACGCAAGTTCTCAATCATCTGCAATACTAAAATATGGGAATAATATTATTGATAAAGATACATTTCATAATACTAATATCTTTAATCATAGATTTAATATAATTGATGCCATTGGGGGAGAAATAGAGAACTTTATTGATGATGATTTAGAATTCATTTTAGAATTATCATTAGATGGTGCAAATAATACATATGTTAATTATTCACTTGGATGGGATATAGGAGGAGATAAACCAGTAATAATAATTGGATATTTAAGTGATGGAGGATTATCTGATTATTATACATATGAAGGATTTCCTATGAATAATGAATCTAGTTTTTATGTAGCACATAATAGTGGTAATTTAACATATATTTATTCAGATTATAATAGTAATAATTTACTTAGTTTAAGCCATATCTATAATACTAATAGAAATAGTAGTATGATAGGAGAAGATGTATCGATATATGGTAGTGGATTTAATATTAATTATAATGTAGTTATTGAAGAAGAAACAAATATAATTAAACTTTATGAAGGCAGTGGTAAAATTGTTGAATTCATAAGTATTGGAAATAATGAATATTTATCTAAAGATGGAACAGGAGATAAAATAAAAAAGATATATAATGGATCCACATTAGCTTGTTATGAAGGAGAAGTAGATGATGGAATATATATCTTTAATACAGATGGATATTTAGAAAGCATTTATTTAAATAAAAGTGATAGAGTAAATAATAGTTGGCTTTCTTCCGCAAAATTCATTGATATTACTAGAACAAATAATATCATAACAAAAGTTGAAGATAGTTATGGAAATTATATTAATTTTACATATTCAGCTTTAGTCAATGATGATCCAAGTATGGATCAAATGGGAATAGGATATTTAAGTAAGATTGAAGTATTTATATATGAGCCAAATTTAGATGATGACATAAATGTCATGAATATTGATTATGAATATGACACTGGGAAACTCGCAAGAATTTTTAAGAAATATATTGATAATACAGAGGATCAAGAGGATATAGAGCACTACACATCAATTACATATAATAGAAAGAATCAGATAATAAGAGCTGAAAGAAATAGTAAGGGATATAATTTTGGATATGATAATAGGAACCGGATTGAAAAAGTAAGTGTATATAATGGATCATTAACAAATGGAGATTATGCAAGCTTTTTATATGAAAATAGTGGAAGAGAGACACATGTAACTAATTCTAAAGGAGATATAACTAAATATTCATTTGATAATTACTATCATACCGCAAAGATCGAGGATAGCAATAATTATACTACTTTTTATCGATATTATGATATCTATGGTGAAAGTACTATTAATTATAATTTAAATCATAAAGTTATAAATGAATCTAATTCATTTAAGAATATATCGAATGTAGTATGTAATCATGGATTTGAAATCATGGTAGATAATTATGATATTTATGGTTGGACAAAGGATGTA
>ONHH01000128.1 GCA_900317575.1 uncultured Bacillota bacterium
ACTTATAATACTAAATAAAAAGAATTTTGCAAACATATTAGCCTACTTACTCGCCTCAAAGATATAAACTGGATTTTGACCCATCATTAAATTATAATCACCTAATTTACGATTCTTACTGATACTTACTTGGGTCACTTCAACACAATATCCATATTTATTAAAGAGAGTCATTGCTTCATTAATCGTTTCTAAGGTAATAGCATTAAGAACAATACGTGCATTACACTCTTTTGTTTTTAAAAATTCTAAGATATCTAATAATCTTTTACCACTACCACCAATAAAAATAACATCAGGAAGTGCTAAATCATTAATTACATCCGGTGCCATTCCTTCAATAATTTCAATATTATCACATTTAAATTTTAATTTATTCTCTTTTAATACATTAATAGCATCTTTATCTTTTTCAATGGCATAAACAATACCATCTTCGATGATTCTTGCTATTTCAATACTAACTGAACCAGTACCAGCACCAATATCATATACGATATAATCTTTTTGTAACTTCATTTTAGCTAAAGTTATTGCTCTAATTTCTTCTTTAGTTAAAGGAATATCTTTTTTTATGAATTCTTGATCTTTATAACCACAACTTAGATTTTTTTCATAATTAGGATTATATACAAAGATTGATGCTAAAGAATCAAATTTCTGATTGATTAGATTTTTAGCTTTATCGATGGTAATTTTTTCATCATCATAAGATAATCTTTCACCAATATATAATTTACAATCACCTAAGCCATATTCATTGAGCTTTCTTATAATAAATTCAACATTATTAGTTCCACCTAATAGGAAGAAACATAATTCATGAAGATTTACATGATTAATAAAATAGCTATCACGTCCATGTAAAGACTTAATATAAGCTTCTTCATAACTAAGATTAACAATTGATGCAAGATATGCCATGGAAGATAAACCATTAATTATCCTAATATGATATCCATCAAGTTGATTAATTAATTTCTTAGCTCCACTAAAGAAATTTACATCGCCAGAAAATAATACACTAATCTTTTTATAAGGCGTATTATCAATTAATTCTTTAATTTCTTCGCTCTTAATTAATGCTTTCTTATTTGGATGATTAAAATTATTAATTAACCTGGTTGATCCAATTACTAAATCACTATTATTTATTAGATTAAGCGTATCAATACCTAATTCATTAATATTACCCATTCCACAACCAATAATATTAATTTCTTTAGTAATTTTAATTCGTTCATTTAATAAATTAATTGTTTCTTTTAAGCTTATTCCTTCATTTTTTTCTTTTAATCCAAGAACTAGCATCTTTGTATTAGTTAAAATACATGCTTCTTCTTTTTCTTTAAAGCCACCACTAGTTCCACTATTTTTTGTTACTAAATATTTAATATTATATTCTTTTATCAAAGAAATATTTAATTCAGTTGAGAATGGTCCATACATTGCGATAATATTTGCAGGATTATAACCACATTCTACTGCAATATTTAATGATTCTAAAGCTGGTAAGATTCTTGGATAAACTCTAGTTTGATAATCTTTTATTTTTGTAAAATCTTTTAAATTCTTTGATCCAGTTGTAAGAAGAATTGAACCTTCATGTTCATTTAAATAATTAATAATATCATCAATTTCAAGAAATGAGTCATTATTATCTTCAATATCTCTTCTTACTTTAATCAATTCAATTTTTAATTTATCACAAACATTTTTTACATTTTTAGAAACAATTTGTGCATAAGGATGAGTTGCGTCAATAATTAGATCATAATGTTTATTAGAAAATAATTGAAATAGTTCATCTTCATCCTTTTTACCTACTAATATATTAACATTATCATAATTATTTAAAACATCTTTCCCTTGAGGAGTTGCGACAAAGACATCAATTTGTTCATTACTATTACCTAGATAATCAACAAGATAATGACCTTCAGTTGTTCCTCCAAATATTCCAATCAACATATTTATTCCTCATAATTAAATTTAATTTGATAATCAATAATACCTATACTTATTGTAACACTATTATAAACAGTTTTCTTAATTAATAATCTATCGCTCTTAATTTTAGCTGCTCTTTCGCAAACACAATCTACTCCCGTAGTCTTTAACACAAAATCAGATGATGAAAATATTCCATCTAACTTATTTAATTCATCTTTTGAATAAGTAATAAATTCAACATTTAATTCTTTACTTAATTCAATTAATCCCTTTTCTTCTTTCTTTAAATCAATAGATGCAATCTCTTTTACCGCATGAATTGATAAATCATTATCATTTAAGACCTTATTTAAGGCCTCTCTTATCTTATCAACAGGAGTATCCTTCTTACAACCTATTCCTATTATTAATGATTTAGGAATTAATTTAAGGGTCCGATTAAATACTGGATTATGATGATAACTAATCATAATCCCTAATTCACCCTTATTATCAATATATAAGCCATTTGCTATTTCATCATGTTTAAAATCAATAATACAAGGTAAATCTTGATTTAAGATAGTACTAGATATTTCTTTTAATAATCCAGGGTTTTCAATATATAAATCATTTATAACCGCAAATTCATCTACTTTAAAACGATTATTTAAATCGGTAGCTGTTGTAACAACTAAGATATTATTTAATTTTTTTGATAATGCTCTTGCAAATAAATTAGATAAACCAATATGTCCAGATAAAATTGGTATCGTAAATTTACCCAATTCATCGATAACAATTACTCCTGGATCAACATATTTATTCTTGATATAAGGGCTTATTTCTCTTACCGCAATTCCTAATGCTCCAACAAAGATTAAATAATCATAATTATTAAAATTATTCTTGATTAATTCTTTAATATTATCAAAAGATTTTAGATTATTAATACTAGCATATTTATAAAAAGCATAATTATCTATTTTATAATCTAATATTTCTTCAATTCTTTTACTAAGAAGAGCTCCTCTATTAGAAAAAGAAATCATTAATATTTTAATATCTTTATTTAGCATTACGATACATCGTACTAAAATCTTTATCATATAATTTAGATTTAGTACCACTTTCTTCTAAAAATTTTCCCACAACAATCAATGCAGTTTTTGTTATATTATTTATTCTTCCAGTTTCTGCTAATTTATTTAAAGGACAATAATATATTTTTTCTTCTGGCCATGATGCTTTATAAATAATAGCTGCTTTAGTAAGGGGATCATAACCACCTTTAATTAAGGCCATTTCTAATTCTTTTAATAATGAAGCTGATAAAAACAAAATCATTGTTGCATTATGACTAGCTAGTTTTTCTATTGATTCTGCTTCTGGAACCTTAGTTCTACCACTCATTCTAGAAATAATAATGGTTTGACTAACTTCCGCTGGCGTATATTCTTTCTTCAAAACAGCTGCTGCAGCTGACATTGAACTAACACCAGGACACACTGCATATTCAATATTTAATTGATCAAGAAGGCGCATTTGTTCTTCAATAGCCCCATATATCGATGGATCTCCAGAATGAAGACGAACAATTCTTTTATCTTGATTATTAATCATGATATCCATAATTTCTTCTAAATTAAGCTTTGAAGAATCAAATAATTTAGCATTACTTCTAGCATAATCTAATAATTGATGATTAATTAATGATCCTGCATAGATAATAATATCTGCTTCTTCTATTAATTTCTTACCTCTAACAGTAATTAAGTCAATAGCCCCAGGACCTGCTCCTACAAAATCAATCATTTTTTACCTCGATATTCATTTAATAAATTATCAAATAATTCATTTTTTCCTAATATTCCATATTTATTAGAGAAAGTAAGAAATCCTACTTCAGTATTAGGAATTTTATAATTAATATTTTCTATAATTCGATCTACAATATCATTTAATACAACATCTTTTAGTTTTACTTCATCTAATAATTCAATCATCTCATCACACATTACCGCGTTCATTATTTTAAGGCCTTGTTCTTGTGATAATCCATGAATTAAACCAACTGATGTAAATATTTCTTTTCTTCCATCACCATATTTAGAATGAGTATTAAACATTCCACTAGCC
>ONHH01000122.1 GCA_900317575.1 uncultured Bacillota bacterium
AGATGCTATATTAAAATTAAAAGAACATACTCGTATTATAGTTACTCATGATTTAGATGAAAATGTACTTCGTAGATGTTCTGAACTCCTTGTTTTAAAAAATGGTGAAGTTATTGAAAAAGGATCATTTGATGCATTAATGGATAAAAAAGGATATTTTTATTCTTTATATACTGTTTCACAGAATAATTGATAAAAAGATATAGATACGTTAGATAATTAGTGTAAAAAAGAATTAATATGATATTTTTATAGTGTTAGGGGAAGAATATGAAAAAAAGTCAAATTATCCTTTTAGTTATTTCGCTTATTAATCAAGCATTAATTGCGGTATTTGCGTTAGTTCCTTTTAAAGGTCATCAATGGATTCTTCCGATGATTATACCACTTTTTAATGTAATAATATATGGTATTATTTTTATTCAATTTTTACGTAGTTATAAATATAAAGGATATGAAGTATATAATATACCATCAATGTTAATGATATTATTTATTCCTTTATATTTTTATAGCGCAATAAATATATCAACCTCTGGTGATCATATTTATTATATTTTTGCAGGTATTACAGCTGTATTTATAACTATTTTAACAATATTAATGTTTGCATTAAACAATAAAAGAGAAAATATTAATGTAAAAACATTAAAAAAATCTTCTATTATTTATTTAATTATTTGTGTAGTACTATGTTTTATTGCGTTTAAATTAACTCAATATTATTATAGTATAAATCGTGATGTAATAAAAAATTATCGTCAATTGTTTTATTCTTCATTATATATTTATATAGGATTAATTATCATTTATTTAATCTTTATAATAATTAATATTAGAAAATTGAAACAATAAATATTTGATAAGAATAAAGGTAGATATAATTCATATAAAGGACAAGTTGGTAAAATAGTTAATAATAAACTAATCTATCAAGTAATTGATGAAGAAAATCATAAGACAAATCATCATCCTAATCATAAATACACTAAAGTTGACTTTAAACATATTTTTTGATATAATATTTAATATAAATTGATGAAAGGAGGAATAATAAGATGTTTCTTGAATTCTTAATACAAAATTGGCCATTAATATTAATTTTAATAGGCTTTACTATTACATTAAAGATGACTGTCTTTTTAGATAAAAAAACAATTAATCGAATATATTTATTAATTATTTTAATATTCCTACTTTCAGTTCTTGTATATATTGAATTTTATTTAGCAGATTTAAAAAAATATAATTTATTACGCTCAATTTTTATTGCTATCCGTTATAGTTCAATACCTTTTATTATTGCGTTAATTATTTTTGCGGTAGTAAGAAGACAAAGATGGTTTGTATTTATTCCTGCTATTCTTTTAGCAATTGTTAATATCATATCAATCTTTACGGGTATTGTCTTTTCAATTAATGATGAAGGTGAATTTGTTCGTGGATTCTTAGGATATCTTCCATTTATAATGATTGGATTATATGGAATCTTTTTAACATATTTATTATTTAAACATAGTAATGGTCAAATTACTGAAATAATTCCTAATGTTTTCTTAGTATTTGTTCTCTTTACCGATTTATTATTACCATTTATCTTAAAAAGTGATTTCTCTAAGATTTTCTGTACAACTGTTGCTATAGCATTATTCATCTATTATGTATTCCAAATCTTACAATTAACTAAAAAAGATGCCTTAACAGGATTATTAAATAGACAAGCATATTATGCTACTTTAGATAATACATCATCAGATATTACAGCTCTTATATCACTTGATATGAATGGATTAAAAAAGATTAATGATAATTATGGTCATACAGCTGGTGATGAAGCATTAGTAAGTCTTGCGATAAGCTTCTCTAGAGCTTTAAATCGTAAACAATTAGCATATCGAATTGGTGGCGATGAATTCTTTATTATTTGTAAAAAATGTAGTAAAGAAGAAGTAATGGAATTAATTGATCGTATTAATAAAAATGTAAGTGAAACTAATTATACTTGTTCATTAGGTTATAGTTTCCGTGATAATAATAAAACAATTGATGATATGATTAAAGAATCTGATGCAATGATGTATCGTGAAAAAGCATTTTATCATCATCAAATGGAAGAATTAAATAATGAATCAACTACTAAGATAGAATCTTAGTAGTTTTTTATTAGTTATAATATTAATCTATTTTTTTTAAAAATTATGGTATAATAGAATTGTATAATAAAGATGTAGGAATTAATTATGAATAGTGATGAATTGTTTAAAACAGTAGAAGCTAAAGCTAATAAATTTAATATTTATTGTTTAATGCTTATTATGCTGTTAGGATTAGTAGTAGTATCTTTAAATGATATGAATATCTTTTCCTTAAATAAACCATTAGTTAGAACTTCGATGCTTCTTTTAATGGCTTTTTCTGCAGTTCCTTGTATTATCTGGATAATTAATGATATTATATTAAAAAAAGAAATATCAATATTATTAAAAAGTTATTTTAAAATAATAATTATTATTTCTTCATTTATTAGTATTATGATGTTATGTGTAGCATTATCGTTTCACGCAACATTATTATTAGTTATTCCTACATTGCTTGCTGCCCAATATAAGAAGAATAATAAGACTTTTGTTATTGGTATGATTGCTTCATTAGTTCTTACGGTGGTTTCAGTATATGGATCTTTCTTGTTTGGAGTATATGATGCTAATTTATTAAAGCCTTTATCTAAAGAAGAAGCAACTATTTTTAGTAATCGAGTTGATATCCTAAAATCAGAACGAGCTTTTTCTGTTTTCTTTCATTATGCATTACCGAGAATGTTAGGAATTGTGGCGATTGATTTTATTGGCTTTTCAATAACAAGAAGAACTTCAGATATGTTAGATACACAAATCGTATTATCTAATCAAATTAAAGATGAAATTCTTGCTAAAACGCGGATGCAAAATGGAGTTATTGAACATTTAGCAGATATTATTGAATCAAGAGATTTAGAAACTGGTGAACATATTAAAAGAACTAAGATGTATGTTACGATTTTAGTCAATAAAATGAAGGATAGTGATCGTTATAAAAATATCTTAAATCCTAATATGTGTGAATATATTATTAATGCTGCTCCTTTACATGATATTGGAAAAATTGCAGTAAGTGATTTAATTCTATGTAAACCTGGTCGTTTGACTGATGAAGAATTTGAAAAGATGAAACTTCATACTATTCGTGGTGGTGAAATAGTTAATAATATTTTAAATGAATTGGGTTCAGAAGAATTCTTAAAAGTTGCGTATGAAATAGCAATATCCCATCATGAAAAATGGAATGGAACTGGTTATCCTTATGGATTAAAAGAAGAAGAAATTCCTTTACCAGGAAGAATTATGGCAATTGCGGATGTTTTTGATGCGTTAGTTGCGGAAAGAGTATATAAAAAACCGATTCCAATTGATGAAGCGATTACGATTATTATTAAAGATTCAGGAACTCATTTTGATCCTAATTTAATTGATATTTTTAAAGAAGTTACTGATGAATTTAAAGAGACAGCTTTAAGTGATTTATAATAGGTGATAATATGAAATTAAAAAGAATATTTGGAATGTTATTAATTTGTTGTATTGGTATTGTAACGATACTATTTAGTACAATTTATGGACCAATTGATGAAAATGTAAATACTCCAACCATTGAAGGAACTATCTCTTATATTCCTGGTTTTGGTGATCCAATTCAACAAACATTTTATTATAATGATGATTATTTTATGCAAAGTGGAGAAATAGATAATAATCATTTATTATCAATGTCTTGTAATCTTGCTTTAGCAACTTTTAATTATAAAAATGATAAAATAGTAAAATCATTATTTACTCAAATCGGTTTTGATAATATTGAAACAGCTGATTTTGATATTACTGATGATCGAAATACTTTAGGAACAGCTATAGCAAGTAAAAAAATCGGTGATAAAACTATAATTGGATTAGCTATTCGTGGTAATAGTTATGGATCAGAATGGGCATCTAATACTACTGTTGGTTTAATTGGTAATGCTAAAGGCTTTGATGATGCTAGTCATATTGCTCTTAAGCGCTTAAAAGCTTATATTGAAAAATATCAATTAGAAAATGTTAAGATTTGGATTGCTGGTTATTCAAGAGCTGGTGGAGTAGCTAATTTAATGGGAGTATATTTAAATAATCATCTTGATGAATATAAAATAACTAAAGATGATTTATATATTTATTGTTTTGAAGCTCCTCAAGGATGTAGTAGTAATACTATTTATAATAATATTTATGATGTTTATAATCGTAATGATTTTGTTACTTATGTTTGTCCTACAGAATGGAATTTACACAATAATGGTAAAGAAATTATCATTGGTGAAGACATTTATATTCAAACTTATTATGGTATTAATCCAACACCATATAAGAAAGTATTATGTGATGAATTTTGTAAAGAATTCTTTGAATGGTTAACAACTTACGCAACAAGAGAATTATTTGTAAAGAATATTCAAGATCCTTTGAGTGATCTCTTAGATATTGTTATGGCTAAATCATATGATGAATTATTAAATATGATTGATGTTATTAAGGAAGATGTAATTGATTCAATCATGAATGATAATTTTAAAAAGCTTCAAGCAATGAGTATTTTAGTTGAATTATTATATGATAATAGAGAAGATAAATATCATAGTGTTAGTGAAAAAGTAAAAACTATCTTTTCTAAAATTAAATCATCTAGTCGTTATGATATTATTGGTGATGAATTCTATGATATAATTATGAATACGATTGAACCATTAATTACTTTCTTTGGTCCAGCTATTGTTTTAGATAATAATTATACAGTTAAAGAAGGAGATAATACTAAAACTCTTGGCTTATATCATTTTCTAACATTAGCCAATTCTTTAGATATGTTTTTTGCTCATATGCCTAATTTAAATTTTGATTATATTAAAAATTTAGATAATAATTATTAAAAGGAGATAAAGATGAAAAAAATACTAATTATCATAATCTGTTTTAGCTTTCTTACTTTAATTAGTGCTTGTAATGGCATTGATATCACTCATGATGAATTTAATGCTGATGATATTGTTAATAAAATGACTACAGAAGAAAAAGTAACGCAAATGATTATGATTGCTGATCGTACTTATGAAAAAGAAGATGGAACAAAGGTTAATTTAACAGAAATTTCAGCTGATTTAGAAGCTTTAATTAATCGTTATGCCTTTGGTGGTATGATTCTATTTGGTCAAAACTGTGCTGGTAATACCCAAACATATAAACTTATTCATGAATTACAATTAGCAAATGCCAATCATAATTCTAAATTATTAATTGCGGTCGACCAAGAAGGTGGAAGAGTTGTAAGATTAGAAGAAGGAACTCAATTCTCTGGTAATATGGCATTAGGTGCTGTTAATGATTTAAATGATACTACTAGAGTAGCAACTTTAATGGGTAAAGAATTAAATATTTTAGGTTTTAATACTAATTTTGCGCCAGTTGTTGATGTTAATAATAATCCAACTAATCCGGTTATTGGTACTAGATCATTTTCTGATGATCCAAATATCGTTAGTGAACAAGCTACTGCTTTTATGAAGGGATTAAAGAGTTCTAATATTATTTCTACCCTTAAACATTTCCCTGGTCATGGTGATACATCAACTGATAGTCATACTGGTTTACCATTAATTAATAAAACATATGAAGAATTAAAACAAAATGAATTAATTCCTTATGCTGAATTAATTAATAATGGTGTAGATATGATTATGACTGCGCATATTCAATATTCACAAATAGAAAAACAAAAGTATATTTCTAAATTAACTGGTGAAGAGATTATGTTACCTGCTACTCTATCTAAAACAATTATTACCGATATTTTACGTGGTGATTATGGATTTGAAGGAGTAGTTATTACTGATGCGATGGAAATGGATGCAATAGCAAAACATTTTGATCGTTATGATGCATGTAAACTTGCTATAGAAGCAGGTGTTGATATCTTATTAATGCCTACTGATCTTGGTACTAAAGCAGGATTTAAAGATATCGAAGAATATATTGCTACTGTTGTATCAATGGTTGATAAGGGAGAAATTAATATTGAAAAGATTAATGAAGCTAATAAGCGTATCATTAATTTAAAGCATAAATATGGTCTATTAGATAAATATTCTAAATCTAATAATGAATATAATAGTGGTTATAATCAAGCATTAAATGAAGTAGGATCTAAAGCAAATCATGAATTAGAATTAGAAATAGCTTCTAAAGCTATAACTCTTATTAAAAATGATAATTGTTTACCATTATCTACATCTAAGTTAACATCAGTAGTAACAATTGATACATCTGATTATTTAGGAGTAGATTTTGGTAAAGCTCTATCTGTAAAGAAGAATATTAATTTTGATTATAATAAGACATGTTTAGCTAATAATTCTATTGATCAATTAAAGGAATCTATTAAAGATAGTGAACAAATAATAATCTTTTCACAAATGGGTAATGCATCATTCTTGAAAGGAACTAATTATTCAAAGATTAAAGAATTAATTAAATATGCTAAAGAAAGTGATAAGAAAGTAGTTATTTTAAGTACTAATTTACCATATGATATTGCGTTATATGATTTAGCTGACGCAATAGTAGTGGCTTATTCACCTAAAGTAACAACTGTTATTCCAACTACATACCAACCACCTGTAAAACAATTTGGTCCTAATATTCCTACCGCAATATCCAAGATGTTTGATCCTCTTGCAGTATATTCTGGAACTCTACCAATTAATGTTTACGCAATCGATGATGAATTAAATTATGATTTAAATAATATTCGTTATGAGAGAGGTTATGGTTTAACTAAATAAGAATGAAGGAATCATTAAATAATGATTCCTTTTTTTGTTTGATAGTTGGTAAAAATCTTCAATATGTGATAAAATATTATTTGAGGTGAATTATGAAACTCTATGATATAAGAATCAATAATATAAAAGAGCCAATTGGTTTTAATTTTTCGAAAATATATTTAAGTATGAAAATTGATGATATCAAAATATTAGAAGGTATTGATATCAATGTTTATCAAGAAAAAGAATTAATATATCAATTAAAAGATTTAAAAGAATATCGTAAATTATTAATTGATATTAAATTAAATAAAAGAACTAGATATGATATAAATATTATTTTAAGAGCTGATAATAAAAAAATAACTAAAAATACTTATTTTATTACTGGTAAATTAGATGAAGAATTATTAGCTAATTGGATTAGTATTAAAGGTAGTGATTTACCTTTATTTTATAAAGATATTAATATTAATAAAAATATTAAAAAAGCTTTTCTTCATATAAGTGCTTTAGGAATTTATGAAGCATTTATCAATAAAAAAAGAATTGGTAATGAATACTTAACACCTTATTTAACTAATTATCATAAAGAAGTACAATTAATAACTTATGAAATTAGTGATTATTTAAATAAAGAACATAATCTTTTAGAAGTAAGTGTTGCTCCTGGATGGTATATGGGTCATTATGGAGGACCTGAAAGTGAAAAGATGTTTGGTGATCAAGTAGCTCTTTATCTAGAACTTCATATTGAATATGATGATGGAATGACGGATATCATTAAATCAGATGAATCTTTTAAAGCTCGTTCTAGTGAAATTACCTTCTCTGATATTTATGATGGAGAACTTCAAGATTATAAAAAGGAGCCAATTGAAGAAAAAATTGAATTATATCATAAAGATATTAATATTATTCCCAGAATTAGTTTACCATTACTAATTAAAGAACAATTAAAAGTAAAAGAATTAATTATTACTAAGAAAAATGAATATGTTCTAGATTTTGGTCAGAATCATTCAGGCTTTGTTTCTTTTTATTTAGAAGATGAAGATGAAATATGTCTTGATTATGGAGAAATATTACAAGATGGATGCTTCTATAATGATAATTACCGCAGTGCTAAAGCAACATTTAAAGTTAAATGTAAAAAAGAAAGAACTTATTATTATGCTCATCATACATATTTTGGTTATCGTTATGTAAGAATTAGTGGTTTAAAGCATCCAATTATTCTTGATGATTTTATAAGTAATGTTTTATATTCAGATATAGATCAGACTGGCTATTTTGAGTGTGGAAGAAAAGATTTAAATCGATTATTCTTAAATTCTATTTGGGGTCTAAAATCTAATTTCTTAGATATGCCAACTGATTGTCCGCAAAGGGATGAAAGATTAGGTTGGACAGGCGATGCTCAAGTATTTTCTCATACCGCAAGTCTACATATGTCAACATTAGCATTTTATGATAAATTCTTACATGATTTAAGAATTTATCAATTAACTTTAGATGGAGGAGTACCATCATGTATTCCTGAAATCTTTCATCATCATGATTTTACAGCGGTTTGGAGTGATGCCGCAACGATTATTCCTATGAATTTATATGAAATTTATGGTGACCTTTCAATTATTGAAAAATATTATCCTTTAATGAAAGATTGGGTAGATTTTGTATATCGCTTAATTAAAAATAATAATCAAAATAATCTTCTTTGGAATTTTGGGTTCCAATACGGTGATTGGTTAGCTCTTGATGGAGAAAGTGAAATATCTAGTTTTGGGGGAACGGATACTAGTTTTATTGCATCAATCTATTATTATAATAGTTTAAATTTAGTAATTAAAGCAGCTTCCTTATTAAATAAAGAAGAAGATATTAAAAAATATCAATTAATTGTCGATGCTTTAAAACAAGATATTTTAAATAATTATTATATTGATGGTAAATTTAAATTAGATACGCAAACAGCTTATGTTATTTCTTTAAAATATGGAGTTTATATAAATAAAGAAGAAATTATTAGGCATTTTAAGATGCGCTTAATGAAAGATAATTATTATTTAAAGACTGGATTTGTTGGAACTCCCCTCCTCCTTTCTACTTTAGCTGATAATGGAATGGAAGATATTGCGGTAAGAATATTATTAAATGAAGATTTTCCATCATGGCTTTACGCAATTAAATTGGGA
>ONHH01000120.1 GCA_900317575.1 uncultured Bacillota bacterium
AATATTGTATATCAAGATCAAATTATTTTAAAACATATCATAAAAATTCTTGGGGCTTAACTGCCTTTCAAGGAAAGAATGGTTATAAGGTATATGGATCTCCTCCATATGGACTTCCAAATATCAAATATAGCCAAAGAATTGATGGAAGTGTTGCGCCATACGCAAGTCTATGTTCCATTAATTTCACTCCTAAATATTCAATCGATTGTTTAAAATATTTTGATACAATTAAGGGATTAAAGGGAAAGTATGGATATACTGATTCTTATAATCTTGATACTGGATATATCAGTGATGAATATATCGGTATAGATAAAGGTCCAACAATAGTAATGTTAGAGAACTATCTAACAGGTACTATTTGGAAATATTTCACGGAAAGTGAAATAATTAAACAGGCAATAAATAAATTAAATTTTAAAAGTAAAGGAGAGAAAAATGAAGAAAATTAATTTATTATTAATATTGTTTCTTGCGGTACTAGCTCTATTTGTTGGTAGCTGTACTAACAAGGACGATGACAGTGAAATTGTTGATCCTAGTGGAGGAACAGTTAAAAAGACAGTAATTAAATATTGTCACTGGGGCTTTGGTACTGAAGAAGATAATAATTTAGTACGTCGTCGTGTAGAAGCATTCAACAAACAATCACAAACTATTAGAGTTGAAATTGTTATTCCAGTTGATGGATCAAGCTATGATGATTTCTTAATGACAATGGCTGCAGCTGGTGAACTTCCAGATGTATTCATGGTTAATAGCGTACCAAAAGCAGTAATTAATCAATGGGCTCTTGATTTAACAGATATTGTAAAAAAAGATACTGAATGGAACAATGTTCCTGAAAGCTTACGTTCATCAATCACTTATAATGACCATGTATATGCCGTACCTGCTGGTCAATATTATATGGGATTATTTGCTAACTACGATTTAATTGATAATTATCTAAAGGGTGGAGTAGATGCTGCGGAGAAATTTGCAACAGGTAACTTCACAACTGATGAATGGCTAGAAGTAGTTAAGAGTATGAAAGATATTAATCATATGGATGGAACTGGTGTTATTGGTATGAATGCAGTTGGTGATATGATTAACTGGTTACCATCATCACTAGATAAAACTAATAAGATTCAACACTTCGTATGGAATGGTAAGAGATTTGAATTTACATCGGATTTAATGATTCAAGCATTAACTCTAATTAGCCAATTAGGTGATAAGAATCAACAATATGTATTTGATTCTGTTCCTGCAACAGTAGGTGAAGGTGAAGAAGTACAAGAATATCGTTCAGTAATCTTTGGCGCTGGTGATGCAGTATCAGTATTTACAAATGGACAAATGGGCTTTATTCAAGAAGGTTCATGGGCAAATAGTTTTGAAAATGTAGATTTCAATTATTCATTTGTTTCATATCCCGACGCAAAAGTTGTTGCGGCAAGTGACTATATGTGTATCTCTAAAGCTTCAAAGAATCCTGAAGCAGCATATGAAGTAGCAAAATTCATGACCTTTGGTGAAGCAGGTATCAATGAAACATTCAATATCATTGATTCTAATCCCGACGCAAAACTATCAGTAACTGGTTTACCTCTTAATAATACTAAAACTCTATCTGATAAATGGTTCTCATATATCAAGATGAAGGGCTTAAAAGAAACATTTGATAAAGTAAATAGTGGTGATATTAAGGTTATTGTTGAAGGTAATAAATCAGTACCAGGCTTCCTAGATGCAAGATATAATTTCCAAACAGGTCTATCATTTGAAGAAGTAAGAGGCGGAGCTCTGCTTTCAATTGGTGATTTCATTTGGGATGTATGTGGTGGCGCAATATCAGTAAATGATTATATTACATCAATGACTGAAGCTCTATCAAATGCTATCAATGATGAAGTTAAAAAAGCTTTTGAGGCAATGGGCTTAACATATTAAAAAATAAAAATTAATTAGTCTTAGAGGAAGGAAAGATTTCTTTCCCTCCTCTACCCTAAAAGGGAGGAACAAATATGAATAAAATATTAATAAAAAGAATTCTTAAATGGTGTGTTCTATCTCTATTATCATTCTTTTTAATCATGATTATTTTATCGTTATTTATCAATGTAAGTAAAGAAGAAATTAAAGCTGATAATTTATTTAATGAAGACTTTAATATGCTTAACTTTGATGAATCTCGTAATTATCAAAAATACACAATTGAAGATATTATTGATCCATCATTAATTGATAAATTAATTGATAATGAAGGCTGTAGTCATAAAGTCTTTAATTTCATTGAAGATGAAGAAATTAAATTTAATATTGATATAGCTACTAAAGGCCAATATGAAATAGCTTTTGATTATACATCTTTACAAAAAGATGTACAAAACATCTCAATTAATATTGATATTGATGGTGAATCAAAGAATAATATCGTTCTACCAACATATTGGATATCAACTTCTAAAATGGGTGAACATATTTATGATATATATCAAAATGAAGTAAATCCCACACAGACACCTAAATCTATTTGGCGTAATTATTTCTTATATGATCAAAGATATTATGATGAATATCCAATCTATTTTGATTTAGAAATAGGTAGTCATGAATTAACAATTAAAAGAAATAATGGTCAATTCTTATTAGGTGATATCTATCTTGTTGAAAAGAAGGATTTTAATCATTACGAGATTGTTGATAATGATGAAAAAAATGAAGAAATGATAATGCTAGAAGGAGAACATCCATATCTAAAATCATCATCAGATATAGCTGGAACTACTTCTCAATTAACGCATTTAACCCCATTTTCTACTAGTAAGAATATGATAAATAATCTATCTGGTGATTCTTTTAATACTTCAGGCAAGAGTATTACATATCAATTTAAAGTAGATAAGAGTGGTTATTATCAAATAGCATTAAAGTATTATATATCGCAAACTAATACTTCTGCTTATTCGAAAATAATTATTGATAATCAAATTTTAAATGAAGAATTTAATCGTTATTGTTTTAAGAATCTATTGAATAATAAAAGAGCCCAATATCAATATGAAACATTACATAATGATAATGGGAACATAATGGTTTATTTAGATGAAGGATATCATAGTTTGACTTTACAGCTTGATGCTTCTTTACAAGCTCCAATCTATTATGAATTAGTTAATTTAATTGATGAAATGAATGAATTATATCTAGAAGTAATTAAATTAACTGGCGGATTATCTGATAAGAATAAGACTTGGGATATTGAAAAATATATTCCAACTGCATCAACTAGATTAAATGATTGGAAGAATCGACTTGCGGGTTTACTTGATTATATCAATGATGTATCTAAATCTAATCCAAAGAAACAAAATCGTTTATATCAACAAGTATCTAATGCTTATTCTAAGATTGTAACGCTTGCGAAAAAACCTAATGAATTACCACATAAATTAAATCTATTAGTAGATGGTTCAGCATCTGCATCATTGCTACTTAGTAATTCATTACATACATCTACTTTTAATCCTTTATCAATCGATAAAATATATATCTATGGTAAGGATGCAAAGCTACCAAAAATTAGAAATAATTTCTTTAAGAATTTTATTTCAACAGCTCAAAGAGTATTTAGAACATCAATTAATGAAACTACCAAGGATACAGTAACTATTTGGGTTAATAGATCAACATATTATGTATCCTTGATGCAGCAATTAACTGATGCTTTCTATACTCCTAAATCGAATATTAAAGTAAGATTTTCTTTACTTCCAGATGAATCAAAACTAACATATGCTAATGCATCTAATACTCAACCAGATGCAGCATTAGGTGTCTCATCCTCAATCCCTTATTCTTTAGGCATTAGAGGGGCTCTTGCAAATCTACATAGCTTCAAAACCTTTGGTAAAGTTATCTCAAAGATTGCTCCAGGAGCACTTCTACAGCTCCTTGAAGGAGATAAGGTTTATGGAATACCAGAAACTCAAGATTTCCAAGTAACATTCTATCGTGAAGATATTTTAAATAATTTACATATTGATTTACCAGAAACATATGAAGATATTATTGATATCGTTCCAACACTACAACGTTATGGTATGAATTATTATATGCCACTAGCTGGAGGATCAGGCTTAAAATCATTATCCGTTACTGCTCCATTTATTTATCAATATGGTGGTAATATGTATAGTGATGATTATATGAGTGTTGCAATCGATTCAGAAGAATCAATTCAAGCCTTCAATATGATGGTTGATTTATTTGCTTTATATAGCTTACCCCTTACAACACAAAATTTCTATAATAATTTTAGATCAGGTTTATCACCAATTGGTATAGCTGGATTTGATGCATATCTGCAACTCGTCAATGCCGCTCCTGAAATTGTTGGTAAATGGCATATTGCTTTAGCACCAGGAGTAAGACAAGAAGATAATACAATCAATAGAACCCAAACTGGTGATGGAAAAACAATTGTTATTTTTGAAAAGAGTAAGAAGAAAGATCAAGCATGGGATTTTATTTCATGGTGGATGTCAACTGAAACGCAAATAAAATTTGCAACTGATCTTCAAGCAACTTATGGATCAACATATTTATGGAATTCATCTAATCTTGAAGCATTCAAGATGCTAGCAATCGATGAAAAAGATAAAGCAGTAATTTTAAATCAATTAGAATATCTATATCAAATACCACAAACTCCAGCAACTTATATGGTAGAAAGAGGAATATCTAATGTATGGAATACCTGTGTATTTGATCAAGAAAATTTACGTGCTGCAATAACTAATTATTCAATTGAAATCAATCGGGAAATTAAAAGAAAGATGATTGAATTCAAATATTTAGATAATGATGGTAATATTCTAAAACCATATATGGTACCATCAATTGATGATATCAAGAAATGGCAGGAGGAATAACTAATGGAAAAGAAACAAAACAATTCTAAATTTAAATCCTTCTTCCGCCGAATTGGAACAAAGATTTCCGATTGGATGGATAAAGGTAATAGAACATCGGTATTATTCCTAGCTCCATATATCATCCTATTTATTGTCTTTATCATCCTTCCAATAATTGTTGCGATAATATTAAGCTTTACATATTATAATGGTATCTCTAAACCTGAATTTGTTGGCTTAGATAATTACATTTATTTGTTTACTCAAGATAGTGATTTTATTAAAGTAATCTTACCAAATACTTTATTATTTGCGTTAATCGTTGGTCCTGGTGGATATATGTTATCCTTCTTCCTTGCTTGGGTATTATCTCAATTACAAAAATGGCCACGAACAATTCTTGCGTTAATTATTTATTCTCCATCAATGACAATGGGTATTGCCATGTCAGTACTATGGAAGATTATCTTTAGTGGTGATGAACAAGGTTATTTAAACGCATTGCTACTCAGTATGAATTTCATCTCCGAACCAATTCAATGGTTACAATCACCACAATATCTAATGCCAGTAATGATTATTGTAACGCTATGGAGTTCAATGGGTATTGGCTTCCTCGCAATGTTATCTGGTTTACTTAATGTTAATAAAGAATTATATGAAGCTGCATATATTGATGGTATTAGAAATAGATTCCAAGAAATATTCTATGTAACTATCCCCGCAATGAAAAACCAAATGCTATTTGGCGCGGTTATGTCAATTGTTAGTGCCTTCTCTGCTGGTGCTATCGGTGTTCAATTATCAGGCTCTAACCCAACTCCTCAAAATTCCGGCCAATTAGTTGTTAACCATCTAGAAGACTATGGTATTTTGAGAAAAGAATTAGGTATGAGTGCTGCTTTATCAGTAATCTTATTAATTATTATCTGGGTATTTAATCGTATTTTCACCAGAGCCTTTAGAGAAAAGGAGGTGAGATAATGAAGAAACAAGTTGGAACTAAATTTAATCCGAAGCATTTTACTTCTGATCAAATTAAATTCTATGTCTTCTTAATCCCTCTAGCTATCTTTATGGCTTTACCAATTGTTTATTTATTTGTTACCGCTTTAAAACCATTAGATGAATTATTGGAATTCCCTCCTAAATTCTTTGTAAAGAATCCCACATTCCAAAACTTTAAAGATTTACTTCAAAGAAGTGGATCAACTGGTCTTCCAATCTATCGTTATCTAATCAATAGTATTATTGTTACTTTAGCAGTAACATTCTTATCTGTACTCTTTGCGTCAATGGCAGGATATATTTTATCAAAGAAGAAATTCAAATTTAAGAAAGTCTTATTTGAAATCAATACTATCTCGATGATGTTTGTAAGCTGTGCTGTAACTATTCCAAGGTTCTTAATTATTACTAAGATTGGTATTGTTAATACTTTATTTGCTCATATCTTACCACTCGTCGCGATACCGGTTGGTTTATTCTTAGTAAAACAATTTATCGATCAAGTCCCGGATGACTTAATCGAAGCTGCTAAGCTTGATGGAGCCGGAGATTTCTATATCTATACAAAAATTATCTTGCCATTAATTAAACCAGCTCTAATTACTGTTGCGATTCTTAGTTTCCAAACTGTATGGAATAATGTTGAAACCGCTAATTTATATGTCAATAAAGAAGAACTGCAGACCTTTGCGTATTATCTATCCAATCTATCAAATTCATCGAATTCGATAGCCGGAGCTGGAGTATCAGCCGCAGCTGCCTTAATTATGTTCTTACCAAATTTCATAATCTTCTTAGTATTACAATCTAAGGTTATGGATGCAATGGCTCATTCAGGTATGAAATAGGTGATAATATGAAGAAAATAATTATATTATTTATCACCTTATCTTTAATTCTTCTATCTACATCAATCAAACTTGATGCTAAAGGAGAATTAAATAATGATCCATATGAGACATATATATTAGGTCTTGAAGGTGAATTAAATGAATCACCATTAGCTTATGAAGCAATTAGTGTTCTAAATCCTAGTCTTAATAATCCACAAGATATTACGATAGTAGATAATAAATTATATATCTGTGAAAAAGGAAATGATTCTTCAGCTGATGGTTATGTTTGGATCTATGATATTGAAACTAAAACCTACTCTAAAATTGGTGAAGGAATCCTTTCTGGAGCAAACGGTGTTGCAGTAGGCAGTGATAATTCAATATATGTAGCTGATCCAGAAGTTAAAAAAGTATTTAAATTTAATGAAGATGGAACTCTTAATAATACATATGAAAGACCAACTGAAGCTCTATTTGGAGAAACTAGTCAATTCATTCCAACGAAAGTAGCAGTTGATCGCCGTGGTAATATCTATATTACTTCTATCGGTAATGCTAATGGTATTATTCAATTAAATAGTGATGGTGAATTTGTCGGATATTTTGGTCCTAATACCATCAATGTTACAATATCTTTATTATTAAAGAGATTAATGCTACCAAAAGAAGATCGTGATACTTACGCATCTCTATCTCCTCGAGTTACAACTAATCTTGCTATCGATAATAAGAATATTGTTTATACCGTAATTGAAGGAGAAGGGGGAACTTCCATTAAGAAATTCAATGTTAATGGAACCAATATCTTAGGTAAAACGGGATTCTTCTCAGCTACTTATCAAGATTTAACAGTCGATAAAAATGGCTTTATTTATACTGTTGATAAGAGTGATAGAGGAACTATTCAAGTAATGGATGAAACTGGTAGTCTCTTATTTACTTTTGGATCTACTAAAACTTCCTCAATGACTCTTGGTCAATTCGATAAAGCTGTTGGGATTGCGGTAGACGATGATGGCAATATTTGGATTCTAGATAATGTTGGTAAAAATATCCAAATCTTTAGAAAAACGGAATTTGCAGAAACGGTCTTTAATGCCATCAAAGCTTATAATGAAGGACGTTATGATGACGCAACATCTTACTATAATGAAATTTTAAGTAAGAATTCATCCTTTGTTAATGCCTATATAGGTCTTGGTAAAATTGCTCAAAGAAATGAAGATTTCACGTCTGCATCATCATATTTTAGAATTGCTAATTATAAAGTAGGTTATAGTGAAGTATTCTGGGAAATGAGAGATACATGGCTTGGTAAGAATTTAATATGGTTAGTAATTGTAATTGTCTTATTAATCTTACTTAAAATCTTTAAAGTCTTTAAACGTCTATCTAAATTCATTCCGGAAAAAGTAATTAATTTTAGAAATAAAGTAAGAGAAAATAGATATGTAAAAGAATTCTCTTATTTAGGCAAAATCTTAAAGAAACCTAACGATACCTTCTATGATATTAAATTCTATCTAACAATCCGTAAATCTACTGCTTTAATTGTTTTAGGTCTCTTAATCTTTGTAAGTATCTTTGGTGATTTTATCTGTAGAGGATATTTATTTAGAACTACTAATTTACAAAATGTTAATTTCTTCCTTGAAGTATTAAAATGGTTATTAATAATCGTCGTATTTACTTTCTCTAATTTCTTAATTTCATCACTTCAAAATGGTGAAGGATTCTTTAGAGATATCTTTATTGGCACAATCTTTAGCTTTGCACCAATAATCTTATTTAAATTGCCTATTGATTTAATTAGTAATCTACTTACCTTCAATGAAGGGTATATCTTTACAATCTTAAATATACTTATTTGGGTATGGTCAATCTTTAACATCATCATGATGTTAAAAGAAATCCATAATTACACGGTTAAAGAATTAATTCTTAATATTATCTTAACCTTTGTCGCAATTATTGTTTTAATCTTACTTGCATTAGTAATCTATATTCTTGCAAATCAATTAATTCAATTTATTGTTAATCTAATTAAGGAAGGGGCGATGAGATGATGAAAAAGAAATTATTATTAATATCGTTACTTCTAATCATTATCTTTAGTTTATTCTTAACTACTGATTATCTATTCTTAGCTAAAACAACTAATTATGAAATAGTTAATAATAAAAAAGAAAAGATTAATCTTGATTCATCCCTTTTTACTCAAAAAGATAATGAATCATTAATTAATCAAGAAGCAATTGATTTTGAAGCTGATGGCTTTATTAAAGATTTAGAAAATGATCAAGTAATTCTTTATACTAATTTATCTACTGGTGCTATTCGAATATATGTCAAAGAAACTAATTATACTTGGTGTTCAGATGTTATTAATATCGATAAATATGATTTAAATAATGCTGGTATTAGACAAGTTCAATCATCATTTAATTTAGTATATCGTGATGAAAAAGATAATGTTAAACAAGTAAGAACTAAAGAATCAAGAATTAAATTAAATAAAGAAATTAATGGTAATGAAATCTTATTTAAGGTAGAAGATACAGATAGTGGTATTAAATTTAATTATTCATTGATCTTAAATGGTAATAAATTAAAATTTGTCTTTGATCATACTTCCATTGTTGAAGATAAATGTCGTATTACATCTCTTACATTCTTCCCTTATTTAGGAAGTGCTTATTTAAATGAAGTTCCTGGTTATGCCTTCATGCCATCAGGATCTGGTGCCTTAATTAGATTTGATCAAGAATCAACTATCTCATCTATTTATACATCAGCCTTCTATGGAGAAGATGCTAATCTTACAATTAATAATGAAGGAGATTTATTAAATCTTCCAATCTATGGATTTGTTCATGGAATCAATCAAAATGCCTTAATGGTGAATATTAAAGATGGAGTAAGTTTTGCTAAAATAAATTATTCACCAGCATCTATTGATAAGAATTTCCATATGGTATATCCTACCTTTAATTTAAGAGAAACATATCAATTAACTTTCTCAACTAATAAAATCCTAATCATTCCTCAAGAATATTATCATAATAATATTGAAATGGAATATACGATTCTTACAAATGATAATGCTAATTATTCAGGAATGGCTAAGAGCTATCAAAAAGATTTAATTGATGAAGGTACCTTAATTAAAAATAATGATGTAAAAGAAAACATATCTCTTGATATTGAAGCCTTTGGTAGAGATTATGAATCAGGATTAATCTTAAAGAAATATTATAATATGACTACTACTAATGATATTATTGATTTCCATCATTTCTTAACAACTAATGGTGTAAATAATATCTTCTATTCTTTAAGAGCCTTTAATAAGAATGGTTATTCTAATCAAAGCGTATCTAATTATAAATTTGATCATAAATTAGGTAGTATGAAAGATTTAAATGATCTAGAAGCTTATTTCTATTATAATCCAATTGAAAGCTATAATAGTTCAAGAAAATATCCATCAAAGGTCTTAGTAAATCTATTCAATGAAAAGAATTATATTAAGGTTGGTGTTGATAAATATAAATTCTATGCTAATATGAAAGATGTCTTAAATTATACTCCTAAAGCAATCTCTCATAATGAAAGAATTGCGTTAGACGGTCTTGGTTATCGTTTATATGGTGATAATAATAATAAATTAAATAAGACGGATTCATTAAAGAAAATATCGGAATTATTAGGTAATAATAAATATCCAATGTATTCACCTAATTATTACATGTTAAAGAATACTTTAAAATATTTAAATATGCCGCTATATAGTGAAAGATTACGTTTCTATACTGATTCAGTTCCATTCTTGCAAATTCTTTTAAAAGGATATATTGATTATTATTCATCATATTTAAATTTCTCATCTAATACCAAGATGGATATCTTGAAATGTATTGAATATGGTATTTATCCAGCATATCTAGTTACTAAAGAAGAAAGCTATTTATTAGCAGATACCTTATCTTCTAATTATTACGCAACAACTTTTGATAAATGTAAAGATGAAATTGTGGAAACATATAATTACATTAATAATGCATTAAAAGAAGTAATTGGTGCGGAAATTATGGGAAGAACTACTCTTGAAAGTGGTATCTATTTAGTTGAATATAGTAATGGTAAAAAGATTATTGTAAACTATAGTGATATTGATTATAACTATAGTGGCCATACTATTACATCTCTAGGATATGAGGTGATTTAATATGGAAGATACAAAAGTAATTAATCTTGAAGAAACAAAGACAATAAAGAAAAAGAAGAAATTACCAAATACTACTAAAGAATCCATCATTGGCGTAATGTTTTGTTCATTATGGATTATTGGCTTCTTAGTATTCTGTGCTTTCCCAATTCTTTATTCCTTATTCTTAAGTTTCAATAATGTTAAAATTACCGCTAGTGGTATCGAAACTACTTGGGCAGGATTCAGTAATTTTACTAAAGCATTCACGACTAATAGAACCATGATTACTGAATTATTAAATTTCTTGAAATCAAAATTGATCATGGTCTTTGTCATCAATGTATTTGCAGTATTATTTGCGGTACTACTAAATAGTAAAATTCGCTTAAGAGGCTTCTTTAGAACCATTTTTTTCTTACCAGTAGTAATTGTATCAGGTCCTTTAATGGCCGAACTAGTTGATAAGAATATCATTGTTATGTCAACCTTACAGGATTTTAAGGTTATTGGTTTAATATCATCAACCTTAGGCCCATCGATTGCGAATTTCATTGCGGAAACATTCTCTAATTTGATTTACATGTTCTGGTTCTCAGGTGTTCAATTAATTGTATATCTAACAGTTCTTCAAAGAATGGATGGATCAATGTATGAAGCAGCCCAAATGGATGGTGCCTCTGTTTGGGAACAATTCTGGAAGATTACGCTACCAGGTCTTAAAGTACCAATCTTTATCAATCTCGTATATACCTTAATCCTTCTTGCAACCTTCGATAATAATGGTGTCATTATGACCATTAAGGATGCAATGAATTCTATGGATTATGGATATGGATTTGCATCAGGTCTAGCATGGTTATATTTTATAGCTTTAGCTTTAATCATCGGAATCCTTGCTGCCATCTTCTTCTTAAGATTTAAGAAGAAACATAAATTCCGTCCATATGTAGAAGGATATACTAAAGATACTAAACGATATGATTTACAACCATCTTTCTTTAATAACAATCCTAAAGGAAAGAAAATTAAAAAGATAGTATTAGGAAGAAATCTATCGGATGGAGCATTATTCTTAGCAGGTAAATATATCTTACTAATTGTTATGAGTTTTGCGTTCTTATATCCATTTATCCATATCTTATTAAAGAGTATTCAAACTCCTGAAGATATCTTAAATCCAACTGTTGGTTTACTTCCGACAAAACTATATTTTGAAAATTATGTTAAAGCATTTAAAACTCTAGGCTTCTTTAAAGCCTTAGGACAATCGGCTTTGTATGCCTTTATTCCAGCAGTATTACAAGTAATATCAACTGGTCTTACTGGTTATGGACTTGCGAAATACAAATTCCCTGGTAAAAAGGCCATCTTTATCCTAGTTATTGCATCCTTTGTTATTCCACCACAAATCTTAATGATTCCAACATATATTATGTATAGTAAGATGGGAATTTTAGGAAGTGTAATGACATTTGCTTTACCTGCAACCTTTGCACAAGGATTAAAGAATACAATCTTTATATTACTCTTCTATCAATCATTTAGTATGCTTCCAAGAGAACTTGATGAATCAGCTAAGATTGATGGAGCCGGACATTTTAAGATTTTCTATCGAGTCGCGGTACCACTTTCTATTCCAATTATCATCGTAGTATTTATCTTTAGCTTTGTATGGTATTGGAATGAAACATATCTAACAAGTCTTTATATTAAAGATGCATCAACCTTACCAATGCAGCTTGCAAGATTCGCATCAAGCTTTAAATCGATATATCAATCGGCAGGTCAAACAGCCTCAACATATACTGACCAATTGAATGAAGCAATCTATATGTCAGGTATTCTGATAAGCATAATTCCTTTATTATTAGTATATTTCATTTTACAGCGTTGGTTTGTTAAAGGGATTGATCAAACTGGAATGGGAGGAAGATAATGAAACATTTAAGAAAATTATTTATACTAGTATTTATCTTTTCATTACTTTTTATATTTAGTTGTAAATCAACAAGTGATGAAGAAGATGATGAACCAGTAGACAGAGATAAAGATAATCCATATTTAGTTGCGGAAGAAAAAGCATCATTTGAATTCTTCTGGGAACAACAAAAAACCAAT
>ONHH01000118.1 GCA_900317575.1 uncultured Bacillota bacterium
CATTTCTAAATTAATATTCGTATCTTCTTCAAAATCATAAGCATATTTAATTGTTCCATCAAGATTTAATAGATTTAATTTACATAATTTCTTACGATAAATATTGAATTTATAATCATTATTTTTAAATGTAATTGTAAATAGATTATCTCCTTCATCTAATAAGATTAGATTATCTTTATTAATGATTTCATCATTCTTCTTAACTAATAAATCTAATTTAGTTAGATTATCTTTGATATAATCTTGTAATTTAAATGTTAATGTATCATTACTGACTACTACTTGATAATTAGAAGTAATTTGATCATATATAACACTATCATTAAATGTAATATTATTGATTTCATTATTTTCTTTATTTTCATTATTACAGCTGACAATAAAGAAAGATAATATCAATAACAAGCTAATAATTATTCTTTTCATTCATTTCTCCATTTTACATTAATTTAATATTGATAAATCCCCCAGTTGATGGATTTGAATTACTGTATAATTTAGTAATTGGGTGTGGTGATGATTCAAGTAACATACTAAGAATTGAACTATCTTCAAAGAATGATTTAAAATTAAATACTAGAGTATTCGGCTCTTCTCCTCTTTCAATCCAATCCTCTTCTTCGCTAATTAAATTAGCTACGAAATTAAATAATTTATCTTTATTATCACCAATTGATTTAGTACCAATAGTCATATCAACTAAGGTTGCGTTAAGCGATAAAGCATCTTTTTCAGGAACATTGAAGTCACAACTAATATTGATTACATAACCATTTATATTGATTCTTAAGCTTAAGCGTAAGAAATCATCATTAATAAAGGCTTCAAATTGATCAAGAACAATATAAGATACAAGATGAGTATCGTAGGTTGCAAAACCAGCACCAATACCAAGTAAAGTTAAATTAGTAAAGATAGTTGTTAAATTCTTATCTGTAATATTGATACCTTTAACTGATGCTGTAGCAGCTTGGGAAATAAAGATTTCCGACATTGATGATGGTGTACGATTAATATAACCACTATTAGATTTTAATGTAACTGGATCAAAGGATGCAGCTAGAGCTGTATCGGCTTTCTTTTGAGATTCTTCAGACATATGACTATATCCAGCCGCAAAATAATTAACCGCAATAGCTGTATCAGCTAATTTTAAAGTATTATTATCAAGAAGCGTCTTAACATCATTCTTAATTCCATCAAGTTCAGTTGTTGATGATCCTTCAAACATCGAGAAATCAACAATTAATTTAATATCATTAGGATTATTAACTTTAAAATCAAAACAAGCATTATCAATAAAGAAGA
The DNA here is from genome assembly GCA_900317575.1 of uncultured Bacillota bacterium. Taxonomy (GTDB): domain Bacteria; phylum Bacillota_I; class Bacilli_A; order ML615J-28; family CAG-313; genus UBA1737. The sequence continues at coordinate 1,312 of ONHH01000118.1, forward strand.
TATTGTATAACGCAATAATTAAATCTTTATATTCATTATCTTCTAACGCATCATTTAATAGATCTCTTATCTTTAAACGAGTAATGGAGACATTTAAAGAATCATTTTTAAAACTTGTTTCTAAACCTATTTCTTTTAAACTTGATTTAAAGAAGGAAAGAACTCCATTCATAAAGATTGAATTAATCTTAAATTTACCAATACCTACTTCTTTTAGACCAATACTAAATTTCTGTTGATCGATATCGAGACTTAATTTTCCACGTACTAGAGTTTGTTGACCAAAGACTTTTAATGGAACATTTAAATAATAATTTTCATCATCTAGTTCCATATAACAGCTCAATACTTCGAAATTAGATGATGATGGAATCTTTCTTGATACTGCATAAGCTATTTCATTTAAATCATATTCACTTAGAGCTATTTCTACTTTTCCATCTTCTCTTGTTTTATCTAATGCAAGAGCCATTTGTTTAGATAATGCATCATCTAAACTAATATTTCTTTCGATAATTTCTGGATTAGTATTATTAGTTGTATCCTTCATACGAATATATAATATTACTAATAATATTACAGCTAATATTACAATTATTAATAAACTAATCAAGATGAATTTAATAATTTTACCAAATAATTTCATTATTACACACTTTCTTTTCTTTTATATTATACCACTTTATCATTAATTTGTAAACAAATCCCTAAAAATTAATTTAGGGATTTCTATTTATTATAAATTTAAATAACGTTTTTCAATATAAGCTTTTGCGTCTTCTGATAAATTATCAATTACATCATCAATAGTTAAGAATTGATATTCCATTGATACACCTTCAGGTAAATTTAATTTAGCTAATAATTCATTAACCTTTTCTTCAATGCTATGAGCTTCTTTTAAATAATGTTCTTGATAATTATATAGAACTTGATATTTAGTATCTTCTTTTAATAAATAATTGATAGAAAGAATATTTACTTTTTTATTGATATAATCTTCACTTGACGCAAGAATATCACTGTATAATGCAACAATTGTTTTAATTAAATCAGTTATATCAAAATATACTGCATGAATCTTTTTAGAAAAATCTCTAAATAAATTAATAGCTTCTTCATCATCAAATAGATAACGATCACCATATTGATAAGCCCAAAGACCTGGTTTAACTGGTTGATAGAAACTATCAATTAAATGGCCTTGAACAAAATCAATTGCGTCATTATAGCTAATAGCCGCATCAAAGAATGCTTTAGGAGCACTAATTTCCTCAGGACGATCTTTAAATGCTTCTTTTGCAAGAGCCTCAAATTCTACCGCATATTGGATTTGAGAATCATCTACTCCTAATCCGGAAATAATATTTACCGCAAATACATCCGATGAATTAGCAGCATTTAGTTTTGGTGGATATACAAGTCCTGATTTATTATTTTTATGCCAATATACATAATCTTCACCAATTTCACAGAAATTCTTTAAAATTTCTTGTGGATGACGAGCAATAATATTATCTTTGATGTTCGCAACATAACCTTCAAAACGAGGGAAGAAAATAACATTTTCATCAAAGCGTGTATTTAGTTCTTTAGAAAATGCTTTTCTTTCTTCATCAACCTTAGTATTCCATTTACGTGAATATTCAGGACCTTTAATCCCCATATTCATCATTATCTTGCCATCTTCTACAAGCTTACTTAAAGCTAAAAATAATTCTTGATCACTGACTTCTTCTTTTAAAATATTAGTTAAACGAAGTTGTGATATTGGTGAGAATGGGATTTGTTCCAAAATATTATTAATTAATTCTTCATTGTTTTTCATGATTTCTCCTGTTAAATATTTAAAATTCTCCCTTTACAATTACATTAATAATATACCACTTTTTATCATTTTTATCAATCATTTTTATAAAGAAAAAAAGGGATAAAATATCCCTTAAATAATTATAATTTATAATCATTTTCAATGAAACTAAGTAATTGATCTTTTACATCATTTCTTTCCATTGCGTAATCAAGATTAGCAATTACAAAGCCATTACGACTACCAGTATCATGACAATTACCAATTAATTTAGTTCCATATACTTTTTCTTTACCAATAGCTTTTTTTATAGCGTCAGTTATTTGAATTTCTCCACCAACTCCTGCTTCAGTCTTAGCTAAATAATCAAAGATTGATGATTGTAAGATATAACGACCTAAAGCTGCACAATTAGTAGGTGGATTATTTTGTGGTTTTTCAACCATGCCATCTAATTCAAAACTAGTTAAATGATAATCTTTACCTGATACAATACCATATTTTTTTGTATCTTCCATTGGAACTTCTTTTACGCCAATATAATAACCCGGATTCTTTTGATATTCATTATATAATTGACCAATACCAAAAGCTTCACCACTATGAGCAAGAATTGGATTATCACCTAAGATAACACCAAAATCTTCATCCTTAATGATTTCTTTACCACAGTTTATCGCATCACCTAAGCCTTTTTGTTCAGTTTGAATGATAAAATCAAATTTAACTTTAGCTAATAATTCTTTTAAATATTTAACTTCAGCCTTATCTTTAAATTTAGTAAATAAAGCTTCATCTTTTAATGTTAAATAATCTTTAACACTTTCTTGACTCTTACTCATTACAATGATGATTTCATTCATTCCTGCCAGTAATGCTTCTTCAATTAGATATAGAATTACCGGCTTATCAACCAAAGGTAACATTGCTTTAACGACACCTAAAGTTTCTGGAAACATTCTTGATCCATATCCTGCAATTGGAATTAAGACTTTATTGATTTTTTTCATAATTAATAACCCTCTCTACCTTCATTTAATAAACCAAATATACCACCAAATAAGAAGAAAATATTAGTACCAAGAAGCCCAATAATAATCATTATTACATGAGGAGATCGATTAATAACTCCATCATTAACAGCTCTTAATGCTTTTTTAGCAAAAGCGAGAATAATTAAATTGAGAAGAATTAGAATTGAAAAAATAATTGTCATTGCAATAAAATTAATTCTTAATTCTTCGGCTGAATATTTTTCTACTTTTAAAGCAATACTTTCATAATTATATATACCAAAAACAGATAAAGCTAAACTTAAGAATTCTAAGATTAATTGTAGCCAATAAAAGAAACTACCTACTCGATATAAAATTTTTGATGCATTTCCCATATTATTTCCTCCAACAATTATTTTACCAAATTATTCCTTTTCTTGCAACAAATCTTTTCCTAAATCTGATTCTTTAGCTTCTTTTTTAATAAGCCTAATTAATTGATAGATATAGAAGCCAAATATTATGAAGGTAATACTAATACCAATAATTACTGCAATATTCTCAGGTATAAAGCGACCTAACGCAATATTAGGTTCCCCTAGTAAATAACAAATAACTACTGCTGTCATAAAGGTTGCAGGAATACTTGTAATAAATGATTTATATTTATTCTTACATTCAAGTAAGATATAACCCGTTGCTACCCATAAGCTAATTGCAGCTAGGGTTTGATTAGACCACGCAAACCAATGCCATAAGATATTGAAGTTCTTAGCATCCATAAAATTCCAGATACTGATGCCAATAATAATTACAAATAAAGGAAGAGTTAATAATAAACGATTTTTTAATTTCTTTTGATCAATATGAAAAGCTTCACCTAATATTAATCTTGTACTTCTTAAAGCTGTATCCCCACTAGTAATAGGACAAATAATAACCCCTACTACCGCAAGGATAGTTCCGATAGGACCTAAAATACTCTTAGATATTTCATATACCGAATCAGAATTACCACCTATAGCATCTAATGCCATCCATCCGCTAACAGTATCTACTTTATAAAAAGCCATAGCAGCTGCTGCCCAGATTAACGCAATAATACCTTCAGCTACCATTGCACCATAGAATACTTGGCGTCCTTCTTTTTCACTCTTAATACATTTAGCAATCATTGGCGATTGAGTAGCATGGAATCCACTAACAGCTCCGCACGCAATAGTAGTAAACATAAATGGCCACCAAGGAAGACTACCGTTAGATTTAGAAAAATCTTTAAAATTATTGATTAATTCAATCATTGGATATTCATTATGTTTAACAATAATACCAAAGATTACCGCAACAGCCATAATAATTAAAATTACACCAAAGACTGGATAAGCTCTACCAATTACCTTATCAATAGGAACAATAGTACTAATAAAATAATATAATAATATTATTCCCATAAAAATAAGCGTATGTACATGACCCTTAGTAAGAGTAGATAATAGACTTGATGGAGATACAACAAATACAGCCGTAACTAAAATTAATAATATTACCGCAAATATTCTCATGACTATTTTCATAATCTTTCCTAAATATTTACCAGAAAGACTAACAATTGATGCACCATTATGACGAGATGAGATCATTCCTGAATAATAATCATGAACTGCTCCCCCTAAAATACATCCAACAACAATCCATATAAAAGCAATAGGACCAAAGAGAGCTCCACTAATTGCTCCAAAAATCGGACCAGTCCCCGCAATATTTAATAATTCAATTAAAAATGCTTTCCATTTAGGTAGAGGAGTAATATCTACTCCATCTGGATGATCGATAGCTGGAGTTAAACGATCATCAATACCAAATACTTTTTCAGTAAAACGGCTATAAAAGATATAGCCAATAATTAGTAATACTACTGAAGCAAAAAATGTAATCATTTTACTAAACGCGCTTTAAGTAATGTTATTTCATCACTACTTAATCCTTTTTCAATTAAATATTTCTCACAATAATAATTATAATCAGCAGTTTTAATATCAACTGATTCATCATTAATAATAGTTCTAAGCATCTCTTCAATATTCTTTTCTTTAATAATATTATATTTAGATGCTTCTTTATCCTTAGTTATGCCATAATAATTATCATAAGTAATCATATAATCATTAATAATCTCTTCATAACTAGCTCCAGCTAAAGCTTCAAGAACCATACATACAAAACCAGTACGATCTTTCCCTTCTACACAGTGAACTAGATATGGACCTTCATGATTAATAATAAAACGCATACCTAAGATTAATTTATCAGTAAATGGAGTTTCTAAATAATCCATAAATAATCTTGGAATATTATCTTCAACACCAGTTTTAAAATTCATATTCATGCTCAAGGCAATAACCTTATGATCATTATATAAAGATAAGAAATATGGTGAATTAAAATCATCTTTATTAATATGATTTACTAATTCTTGATCATTATCAGATAAATTAATAACACAATTAACTTTATTATTGATTAATTTATCAACTACACCTGCTCGATTATGTTGATTATCAACTGGAGATGCTGAACGATATAAGATATCAGTTTTTAAAGCGCCAACATTAACAACTCGATAATTACCAAATACTTCATCAGGAAGATCTCCTTGAATATCAGTATAATGAATATCTAGTGCATCTTGAACATCCTTATATTTAGCTTTAGTATTAAGAGTAATATTTGCGGTATCAGTTTCACTTACACCAGCTAATTCAAATAAATCTGCTCCATTATTAATACCAGCTCTAATATATGGATAACCAGGATAACCTACAAGTAATGGTTTACCAGTATCTGTATAATA
>ONHH01000117.1 GCA_900317575.1 uncultured Bacillota bacterium
AGAAGAAGTATCTGCTATGATTCTTTCTTACATGAAAGATTATGCAGAAAGTTATTTAGGAGAAAAAGTAACTAAAGCAGTTATTACTGTTCCTGCATACTTTAACGATGCACAAAGACAAGCAACAAAAGATGCTGGTAAAATTGCTGGACTTGATGTAAAGAGAATTATCAATGAACCAACTGCTGCTGCTTTAGCATATGGTATTGATAAGAATCAAGATAAAGAACAAACAATTCTAGTTTATGATTTAGGTGGTGGTACATTTGATGTATCTGTTCTATCTTTAGCTGATGGTACATATGAAGTATTAGCTACTGCTGGTAATAATAAACTAGGTGGTGATGATTTTGATAATCGTTTAGTAGATTATCTTGTTAAAGAATTCAAGAAACAAACATTAGTTGATTTAACTAATGATAAGAGTGCAATGTTTAGATTAAAACTTGCGGCTGAAGAAGCTAAGAAGACTCTATCTAACGCAACAACTGCTAATGTTAATATTCCATTTATTACTATGGCTAATGGTGAACCAGTTCATATGGATATTTCAGTTAGTCGTGCAGTATTTGAATCATTAATTAAAGATTTAGTTGATTCAACATGCAATGCGGTAAGAGATGCGTTGAAACAAGCAAAGATTACTGCTCGTGATCTAGATCAAGTATTACTTGTTGGTGGATCTACAAGAGTTCCATGTGTTCAAGAATTAGTACGTAGAGAATTAGGTAAGGAACCTAATAGATCAATTAATCCAGATGAAGTAGTTGCGATGGGTGCAGCTATTCAAGGTGGAGTACTTGCCGGTGATGTAAATGATGTATTATTACTAGATGTTACTCCATTATCACTTGGTATTGAAACATTAGGTGGTGTATCAACAGTTATTATTCCACGTAATACTACTATTCCAACAACTAAATCACAAATCTTCTCAACCGCTGCTGATAATCAACCTGCAGTTGATATCCATGTAGTTCAAGGTGAAAGAAGTATGGCTGCTGATAATAAGACATTAGGTCGTTTCCAATTATCAGGTATTCCTCTAGCACCTCGTGGTGTTCCACAAATTGAAGTTAAATTTGATATTGATGCGAATGGTATCGTTCATGTATCAGCTAAGGATTTAGGAACTGGTAAAGTTCAAACTATTACAATTACTGGTAATTCTAGTCTATCTGAAGAAGAAATTGATCGTATGGTTAAGGAAGCAGAAGCTAATGCTGATGCAGATAAAGCAAAGAAAGAAGAAGCTGATTTAAGAAATGAATGTTCTCAATACATCTTCCAAGTTCAAGCATCAATTAAAGATTTAGGTGAAGAAGTAACTGAAGAAGAAAAGACTTCTTGTGAAAATGCTATTAAAGATCTAGAAGAAGCTCTAAAAGGAACAGATCTAGAATTAATTAAACAAAAGAAAGAAGCTCTACTTACTGCTGCTCAAGGAGTTGCAACTAAAGCATATCAAAAGACTCAAGCTTCTCAAAATGCATCCGCTTCAGCAAATGAAGGACCATCACAAAATGAAGATGGTACTGTAAATGCTGATTATGAAGATGTTTCTGATAATAAATAATAATTAAAATTATTATTAAATAAATTAATAATTAGGAGGTCATCGTGGCAACTAACAAAGATTATTATGAAACATTAGGTGTAGCAAAAGATGCCTCACAAGAAGATATAAAGAAAGCATATCGTAATCTTGCAAAAAAATATCATCCCGATATCAATAAATCACCAGATGCCAATGAGAAATTTGCGCAAATCCAAGTAGCATATGATTGCTTATCCGATCCTGATAAAAGAGCTAATTATGACCGTTTTGGTACTGAAGATCCAACAATGAATGGTTCCTCTGGCTTTTCGGGCGCATCTGGTTTCTCAGGTTTTGGTGGATTTGAAGATATTTTCTCTTCCTTCTTTGGTGGAGGAACGAGAAGAGAATCAAGAAATAGTGGACCTACTCGTGGTGGCGATATTGAAGTTGATACTACTATTACTTTTGAAGAAGCATGTAATGGTATCAGAAAAGAAATTAAATTTGCAAGATATGAATCTTGTACAAAATGTGGGGGAAGCGGAGCATATTCAGCATCCGATATTGTAACATGTACTAGATGTAATGGATCAGGAAGAATTGTTACTGTTCAAAACACTATTCTAGGTCGTATGCAATCAGAAACTGTCTGCCCAGAATGTCGTGGTAGAGGTAAAAAGATTAAGAGAGTATGTCCTGATTGTAATGGTAATGGTCGTAACAGAATTAATAAAACCATTGCGGTTAATATTCCAGCTGGTATTGATAATGATCAAACACTACGTGTTCCTGGTGAAGGAGAAGCTGGTTTAAGAGGCGGATCTAGTGGTGATTTATTCGTTCATATTACCGTTAAGAAACATGAATATTTCACTCGTCAAGGAAATGATATTATTGCGGAATTACCAATTACTTTTAGCCAAGCAGCTTTAGGTGATAAAGTTAAGGTTAAAACTATTTATGGTGAAACTGAATTAAATATTAAACCAGGTACTCAAAATGGTGATAGATATACTTTAACTAATCAAGGTATTAATAACAAGATTACCAAGAAGGTTGGTCATCATTTCGTAATTATTAAAGTAGTTACACCAACTAATCTTACATCTAAACAAAAAGAATTATTCAAAGAATTATCTAGTACCGATGAAACAAAGGGAAATTCAATCTTTGATAAGGTTAAGAAATTCTTTCATAAATAATTAATCATTACTATTATTAAAAGATTCTAGATTTCAATTTTAATCTAGAATTTTTTATTTTATGTCTTTTTTGATTAAAAATTTATTAAATATGGTATAATATAGTGAAATAAAAAAGGAGATTTTTAATATGAGTAAATTAGTATTAGTTAGACATGGTGAAAGCGTATGGAATAAAGAGAATTTATTCACTGGCTGGACTGATGTTGAATTGAGTGAAAATGGGGTTAAAGAAGCTAAGACTGCTGGTAAGGATTTAAAAAATGAAGGTTATCATTTTGATGTATGCTTCACATCATATTTAAAAAGAGCAATTCATACTTTAAATAATATCCTTGATGAACTTGATCAAGTATATCTTCCTGTTACTAAAGCATGGCAATTAAATGAAAGACATTATGGTGCATTGCAAGGATTAAATAAGAGTGAAACAGCTGCTAAATATGGCGAACCTCAAGTTAAGATTTGGCGTCGTAGCTATGATGTTTGTCCACCTGCATTAAAAGAAGATGATCCAAGAAATCCTGCATTACAAGCAGTATATAGTAAAGTTGATAAAAAATATTTACCATTAACTGAATCTTTAAAGATTACTGTTGATCGTGTAGTTCCTTATTATGAAGAATTTATTAAACCACTTCTTAAAGAAGGAAAAGATGTATTAGTTGTTGCGCATGGTAATTCTTTAAGAGCTCTAATTATGTATTTAGATAATATGACTAAAGATGAAATCTTAGCTTATAATCTTCCTACTGCAACTCCTGTAACTTATGAATTCGATGAGAATATGAATCATGGTGAAAAGAAATATGTATGTAGTGAAGAAACTTTAAAAGCAAAAATGGAAAGTGTTGCTAATCAAGGTAAAGCAAAATAATAAGAAGGTTTATCCTTCTTATTTAATTATAAGGAGTAGAATGTGAAAAGAAATTCATATTTATGGTTATTTATTATTTCTTTAATCTTCTTAGCTAGTTTTATTACTAGTTGTAAGAAAAAAGAAGAACAACAAGTTGTAGATATTAAAGAATATAATATTAATTATTATGATGATAATAACAATTTAATTAAAAATATTAAAATTAAAGAAAATGAAAAATTAGAAGCATTTAGTTTTTCTAAAAATCATTATAATTTCTTAGGTTGGATGGATCAAAATAATAATTTGATTAATCTAGATAATATTAATAGTGATTTAAATCTCTATCCAAAATTAGAAAAGATTCCTTTTGTTTCTTTTTCCATCAGTGGACCCAAAAATGTAATTGATGGCAATAGTGTAAGACTAAAGATTGATTATGAAGATGATAGTGAAAATGTCAATGTTGAATGGTCAATATCTGATGATACTATTTGTTCATTTGATCAAAAAAATAAATCATATTGTCGCCTGTCTTCTCTTAAACCAGGAAAAGTAGTAATTAGTGCTACTTATCAAGATTTTAAAGCTGAATATAATTTAGAAGTATTAGGTGCTACTTATAGTATAAGCTATGTATGTAATGATGAAGATCAAACTCTACTTGGTACTGATTATTTAAAAGAATATAATACTGCTAATTTTCCAATTGACTTGCCTACACTTGCTAAAGATGATTTCTTCTTTATGGGATGGAAGATTCAAAATTATGATGGTGTTTATAAACAAATACTAGCTAGTGATGATATTAGAGAAGATATAATAATTAGTCCTGTATGGGTATATCCTCATTTAGTACTTGAAGTACTTGATAATAAAACAGTTATTGGTTTAGATGAAGAAATCACCTTAAGTACTAAATTATTTGATATTCCTAGTGATTGGGGAAATGAAGTTGAATATAGTTTTACCGGATCTGGGGCTTTAGAATTAGTTGAAGGAAGTTTATATAAAGCGAAATCTCTTGGCTATGTTGAAGCAAAAGCATCTTTAAAACTCCATCCATCAATTAATATCACAATTGGAATTACGATTACTAAAGATAAGACGGAATTAAATGAATTGACTCGATATTTAGCTGAAATTGCGTCAACACCAATTGTTGCGAAACCCATTACTGTTGTAACTTGGCAAATGAAGTGGCAACAGGATTTATTGAGTAGTGTTATGCCATATCTATTTGAAGAGCTAGATATTGTTGAAAACATTGCGCCAATGGGCTATTCAAGACCGGGAACTAAGAAACAAAAATATTATGTTTGTGTTCATGATACTGCAGATTATGCATTCAATGCTCAAAAATGGAGTCAGACTGTTTATAATAAACAATATGATGATGGAACTGCTTATGAAGCAAGCTTCCAATATGTTGTCGGTAATGATGGAATCTATCATAATATTCCGGATGATGAAGTATCATGGCATGCAGGGGACGGAACTAAAGTAAGTTATTCTCTTACTGCAAGTGGAGTATTTGGTACTAATCCAATACCTGTTCAAACAATATCTAGTGATGGATATTTTGAGCTAGATGGCAAAAAAACAGTAATTAAAGCTCCTACTAATAATGGTGCTATTCTTACGACTAAGGATTTAGGTGATTTAGGAGTAAGATGTGTTCTTCAAGATGATGGACAATATTATTTAGGACCAACATATTATAATACTTCATATCGTAAGATATCTAATTATGGTGGTAATAATAATTCTATAGGTATTGAATCATGTGTTAATAGTGGATCCGATGTCTTCTATACATGGCAGAAATTAGCAAAACTAGTTGCTTATTTAGTTGATGAAAATAATCTAGAATTTACAGATATTACTCAACATCATTTCTTTAGTGGAAAGAATTGCCCACAAACAATGAGAGAAAGTAATATGTGGGATTACTTTATTAATATGGTAAAGGTTGAATATAATATTCGTCAATATTTAAAAGGTGGATATCAAATTAATCTAGAAGTAATTGATGATGAATATATCAATAATGTCGGTCGTATCATTAAATGGCCAATGAAAACAACAACAGTTCGTTATAAAGTAAAAGTTACAAAAAATGAACTAAATGAAGAATTAGAATTAGGTATTAATATACCTGGAAGAGCATTATTGTAGGAAATATTCAATTAGATAATAAAAAGGGAAATTTTCGAATTTTCCCTTTTTCTTTTTCTATTATGTTTTACCGATTGTTAAATAGAAATTTATAATATGAAAACGCTTGAAAATATTTAACTTTAATGATATAATAAATTGTAAAAATTCGATAAGAAAAGGAGAATTTACATGAATTTGAGAAAAAGATTTTTCTTAGTGTTTATGCTTATTTTCACTTTAGTGGCTATTGCTGCCTGCGGTAACGCAGATAGTATTGTCACAATCAAATTCGATCAAGATGAATATCTTGGTAAAGTTGGAAGTGAAGTACAAACAAGTGTAAACATTGACGCTGGTTCAAAATATGATGCTAATGTGATAAAAAATCAATTATCATATTCATCAGCTGATGAAACAGTTGTCAAGGTTACTGATAATAAATTAGTAGCCGTAGGACAAGGTACAACAACAATCAAAGTTGAATGGAGTGAAAAGGCAATTGTCTTTGATACTGCTAATGTAGTTATTTATACAAGCAGTGCTCCTAGTATTGAATTTACTGAATATAGTCAAAATATGTTGAAAGGAGCTTCTCAAGTAATTGGTTATCAATTTGATACTATTTACACTGACGCAACAGTTAGATGGGAATCAGCTAATCCTGAAGTTGCAACAGTAGATCAAAATGGTAAAGTTACAGCTGTTAGTCTTGGTGAAGCAACTATCATTGCTTATTCAGTAGTAGGCGAAAGCGAAAATTCTGCTGTATTAAAGATTACAGTTATGGAAAGTGATTTCGCTATCAACTATGTATTAAATGGTGGTACTAATAATGCTGAAAACCTTCCAGGCTTCAGTCTATTACATCTACCAATGGCCTTAAAAGATCCTAGCCGTACAGGTTATGATTTCGAAGGTTGGTACTTAGATAGTGAATTTACTGAACAAGTAACTAGTATTGCTGAAGGCACAGATCATGATGTAACAGTTTACGCTAAATGGGCTGCTACTTCATATGACATCACATATGAACTTGATGGTGGTGTTAATGATGAAGCTAACCCTGCATCATATACTATTAACGATGTAGTTGAATTAAAGCCTGCAACTAAAGAAGGATTTAAGTTCCTTGGTTGGTTTACAGATGCTGAATTTACAACTCCATTTGTTAAATTAGAAAATGCAACTGGTAATGTTACAGTTTATGCTAAATATGAAGTAGATAGTTACAAGATCAACTATAACTTAAATGGTGGTAGTTTTGTACTTCCATATATCTATCAAAACCAAGAAGAAATGGTTAGAGATTTTGTAAAAGACTTCAATGCACATAGTGGAAAGACTGTTACTGTTACAGTAAAAGATGGTGTTATTTCAACTGACTTCTTCGCAAGAAGCTGGATGGGCGATGGTTCAAGTGCTGGTTATAATTTCTTAACTAGTGAAGAATATGGCGCTAAATGGGCTTGGATGCTTGAAATCCTTAATGCTGTTCGTGTAGCTAATGGTAAAGCAGAACTTTCAGCAACTGATGGACAAGCTGAAGCAAGAGGTGAAGTTCATAACTTCTTAGGAACATTTGATGGTGCTGGTGGCACAGCTGGTTATGGTTGTGATTATTCTAATTTACCATTTGATGTCTATGCTCCTCTATATCTTCCAAAAGTTGATGGAGTTCTCGAAGCTCCTGCAACATACTCACCTGCAACTGGTGCATTAGTACCAGATCCTGTTAAGGCTGATCATACATTCGTTGGATGGTCTAAGGGTGCTGCTGCTGCTTCAATTCACACTTCTGCAAATTCTAACTTCTGGGGTCTATATGCAACTGACATCTTCCTATTCAAGGGCGCTAATGCTCAAAACCCTACATTCTCATTCCGTATTGGTTTATTATTAAATCCTGATGGAACATATCGTGTTGATCGTTTCGCTCAATCAGGTGCTGCATTTACAGCTTCTGGTTTAGATGCTGAAGTAGTTATCAGTGAATCATATGGTGGATGGGCTGGAACAGCTGACTTTAGAGCAGCAATTCAAGTAGGTCAAACAGTTATTATTGATGGTGATCTTAAGACTGGTGTTGCAGATGTTAAGTTCTATAACTTAGATGCAAGAGAAGCTACTGCTGAAGTTACATCAACTGCTAATAGTGGTTTCTGGACAACTTATAAAAATGATGTATTCCTATTTGCAAAAGGAAGCTTCACTAACGCAACTTATTCAGCTCGTGTAGGTATTGCTAAGAGTGATTCTGGTGAATATAGTGTAGCAGCTGTTGCTAAATCAGGTGATAGCTTAAGCACTGAAGGCTTAGAATTCTTATTAGTAATTAGTGGTGATTATGTTAATTTTGCAGCAGTAAGTGAAGAACTTGCTAAAGTTAAGGTTGGTCAAATTGTAACATTTGATGGCGACCCTAAGAGTGGTAAGTGTAAGGTTTCATTCACTGATCGTGTAACTCTTGTAAATGGTGATGCTGATCTTAACCTTGAAGCATTATTCGTTCAAGTTAAAGATGAAAATGATTTATTATATAACTTAGATGGTGGTAAACTTTCTGAAGGTGCTCCAGTAATCTACTTAACTTCAACTGGTTTAGTTCTTACTGCAACAGCTGAAAAAGCTGGTTATACATTCAAGGGATGGAGCCTATCTAAGGGTGGTGAAATTATTACTGAAATCCCAGCTGGTAAGCGTGGTGAATTAACATTATTCGCTAACTTCGAAGCAATTAAATATGCAATCGCATATGAATTAAATGGTGGTGTATTCTCAGTAGATTCTATCGAATATATCTATGCTAATTTCGATGAATTAGTTGCAGACTTCTTAAAAGATTATGCTACTAAATTCAATCTTGAAGGTCTAACTGCTAATAACTTCTTTACTAAATCTAATAGCTTTGGTTTAGTATCATTCTTCAAGGATGAAGCTCTTGCAGAAAAGTGGGAATGGTTAGTAGACTTTATGTTAGCATTTAATCCTTCTTATAATGGATTAACATACATGAAGAATCCTTCATCAGCTGCTAATTACAATAAATATTGGCGTGCTAATTTATCAGCATTCATGCTTCAAAGCAAGAATACTTCTCCACTTTCTATGGACTTCACAGGTATTGATTCAGAAAACTTCTGGTCAACTTATGTTCCAACTAAGGTTGTAACTGTAGCTGCTAATCCAGTATATGTTTATACTGCTGATCAATTACCTCTTGAACTTGCAGAACCTACTAAAGAAGGTGCAGAATTCTTAGGTTGGTGTGATAACGTATATCTAAAGAGAGAATTCAAGTCTCTTCCTGTTGGAACTTTAGGTGATGTTAAATTATATGCTAAATGGAGTGATTCAGTAGAAGGAAAAGAAATGAAAGCTATCACTTATGAATTAAATGGTGGTGCTCTTCCTGAAGGCGCAGCAGTTGAATATGAAACTGGTGTTGGTCTTGCAGCTCTTCCTCAACCTACTAAGGCTGGTTACTCATTTGCTGGTTGGACATTAACTGAAGAAGGAACTGAATATGTAACTGCAATTTCAACTTCAGAAATTGAAGATGTTAAATTATATGCTCATTGGACACTTGAAACTTACACAATTTCATATGAATTAAATGGTGCTGAATTTAAGATAATTACTCCATCTGTAGGTGCAAAACTTACTAAAGGAAATGTAAGTGTTAATGTAACTAAACTTGCTGGATATTATGCAAATTA
>ONHH01000116.1 GCA_900317575.1 uncultured Bacillota bacterium
ATTATTTTTTTATCTTTAAAATATTTTTTAGGCGTATAATTAATAAAATAATGAAGTAATACAAAACAAAATAGATCAGCAAAGACATTTAATTCTAATCGACTACCTAAAAATGTTCTTACATAATCAATTAAATCAATCGATGCTCCAGTTTTAGCCATTAAACCACTAATGTATCTAGCATAGAAAATAGAAATTCCTAAACCAAAGCCTAAAAAGGATGTACCATACATTAATATTAAATTCTTATAATTCTTTCTTCCACTTACAACAATCCCAAAAGATGCGATAATGAAGAGTGGAGTTGATAAAGAACCACAAATAGAAAAGAATGTCTGTAATCCAGAAGGAAAAATAACCGTATTTAATTTTGCAGCAAGAGATGCTAAAAATGCAAGCTGTCCTAACGCAACAAATACCCATGCGATAATTCTTAAATAACGATAAGAAAGAGGTCCTTGATATTTTATATCATCAGGCTTACATAATCGTCTTCTAATTTTTTCATATCGTTTTTGTTTTCTTTTACTAATTACTTTTTCACTTTTTATTTCTAGATATTCTTCATCTTTTTGAACTTGAAGTTCTTCTTTTTCATTATTTTCAAGATTAACTTCTTCTTCATCAAGTTGTTCAATACTTTCTTCTTGTTTAATATCTTCTATTTTATTTTCCATAAAAAGCCTCTTAGATAATATCTTTTATTGTATAAAAAATGGCACCCTCGATAGGAATCGAACCTATAGCACAAGAACCGGAATCTTGGATTTTATCCATTAAACTACGAGGGTATTATTTTAGTGAATCAAATTCACTAAATAATCCATCATGAGGAATCAATTTAAAAACTAATCTTTCTTTTGAGATTGGATGTAAAAATGATAAATAATAAGCATCTAAGAAATATCGATCATATTTATGAGATCCATATAAATGATCTCCATATAAAGGATGATTAATATTAGCAAATTGTGCTCTAATTTGATGAAATCTACCAGTTATTAATTCTATTTCTATTAATGATTTATCTTCTTTTGTTTCAATTAATTGATAATTAAGAATAGCTTCTTTACCTTCTTCACCAATAAAAGCCTTTAATAATTTTTCATCTTTTTTTATTTTATTAATCAATGTTCCTTTATTATCAACTTTTCCTTCAATAATCGCAAGATATTTTTTATGAAATTCATTATTAATGATTTGTTCATTAAGACGTGATGCTGCTTTAGATGTTCTAGCAAAGACCATTATTCCTGATGTATTACGATCAAGCCGGTGAACAAGTCCTAAATATACATTACCTTCTTTATGATATTTATTTTTAATATAATCTTTTAAAAGTGTAAGCATATCATCTTCATTACTGATATCTTTTTGTGATAAAATTCCTCTTTCCTTGTATGCAACAATCAAATGATTATCTTCATATAATATCTTCATACTTGCTTCCTCACTACTTAATTATACACTTTTTTTAGCTTATTTTCCATTTTTTACTATCATTTATTTTTTTGTAATTATTTCCTATCAAATTAATTGAAATTTTAAAAAATCTTTGCTATAATCTAAATGAGTAAAGATAATATGGGAGGTGAAGTCATGGAAAAGAAACCAATCGCTAATGATGCAGTAAACCTTGATGAATTTACCCTCAACGAAAAGCCTAAAAAACTTTCAAAAAATGAAAAGAAAAAACTTCGTGTAATAACTAAATTAATCCAAGGTGAAATTAATGGTACTGAAGCTGCTGCAAAACTTGGAATTACCACACGACAAGTAAGAAATTTAAAACGTCAAGTTTTAAATGAAGGCCAAGAAGGAGTAATTCATAAGAACAAGAATTATAAGCCATATAATACTTATGATGAAGAAGTTGCAATCTTCGTATGTAAATTATATCGTAAAAGTTATCGTGGTACTAATTTCTCTGAATTTGCGAGAATTTGTGAAGAAGAATACGGAATTCTAGCTTCACGTAGTACTATTTATAATTTCTTAAGAAAAGGTCATATCCGTTCTCCACAAAGAAAAGCCAAAAAACGTAAAGTTATTTCTTATGATGAACAAGGTAATAAGATTATTCAAGTAGTAAGAGTCTATGACCGTAAAACAATTAATAATCCTACTGGTAAAAAAGTTGTTGCATCTACAACAATCAAACCAGCTAGAAATCCTAAAAACTCTAAATAATTTAGAGTTTTTTTAATAAAGAGGAAGAAATGCGCAATAAAAAAGAAATTAAGATAGGTAATATTTATATTGGTGGCTCTAATCCTATTAGAATTCAATCGATGACTAATACTTTAACTAGTGATGTTGACGCAACCATTAAACAAATTAAAAGATTAGAAGATATTGGCTGTGAAATCATTAGAGTAGCTGTCCTTGATGAAAATGATGCTTCTGCAATCAAAGAAATAAAAAAACATATCAATATTCCATTAGTAGCTGATATTCATTTTAATTATAAATTAGCTCTTCTTGCGATAGAAGCAGGTGCAGATAAGATTAGAATTAATCCTGGAAATATTGGATCTAATGAATATATTAAAATGGTTGTAGATAAAGCTAAAGAATATCATATTCCCATTAGAATTGGTATCAATAGTGGTTCATTAGAAAAAGATTTACTCGAAAAATATGGCCATGTAACTGCTGAAGCCCTAATTGAATCAATGGATCGAAAAATTAAATTAATGGAACAATTAGATTTTACTGATTTAGTTTTAAGTATTAAAGCAACCGATATAGAAACAACCATTAAAGTAAATGAATTATTAGATCAAAAATATCCATATCCAATTCATATTGGTTTAACTGAATCAGGTACAATTTTAAGTGGTTCTATTAGATCAAGCTATTGTTTAGGAGTTCTTTTAAATCAAGGAATTGGAGATACTATTCGTGTTAGTTTAAATGGTGATCCTGTTAATGAAATACCAACTGTTAAAGAAATTCTTTCAATGCATAATTTATATACAAAACCAACACTAATATGTTGTCCTACTTGTGGTAGAACTAAATATAATATGGTTAAAGTAGTAAATGAAATTGATGAATTCTTACAAACTCTTAACACAAATATTAAGGTAGCCGTAATGGGTTGTGTCGTTAACGGCCCAGGAGAAGCTCGAGAAGCTGATCTAGGAATCGCTGGTGGCATTAATGAAGGATTAATCTTTAAAAAAGGAGAAATACTTCGTAAAGTACCAGAAAATAAATTAGTTGAAGAATTAAAAAAAGAAATATTATTATATATTAAGGAATGTAAATAAGCCTTGATCATCACTGATCAAGGCTTTTTTAGTCTCTAATTGAATCTTTTGCTCTTTTTTTATAAATATCTTTAATATGTTGTTTCTTCTTTTCTTTTATTTTCTTTTCAATTTCTAATTTACGTTTTTTCTTATAACCAGGTTTAACTTTCTTTGGTACTCTTACTTGCATATGAGCATCCATTTCAATTTGTTTCATGATTGATACTTGTTTAATCTTTCTTTCAATCTTAGTTTCAACTAATTCATTATCAACTATCTTAACAAATTTAACAATTAAACCTTTATTGCGTAATTCTTTTACATATTTATCATCATCATAATTATATAAAGTATACGCAATACCCGTTTTATCAAAACGAGCTGTACGACCGGTACGATGAATATAGAATTCAATATCATTAGGTAAATCAAAATTAATTACATGACTAACCCCTTCAATATCAATTCCTCTGGCGGCAATATCTGAACAAATAACAATACTATATTCTAAATCACGAAT
>ONHH01000113.1 GCA_900317575.1 uncultured Bacillota bacterium
AAGATTATAGAATGATTATTAATTCTATAATCTTTTTTTAGTTAATATGATATAATATGTAAGAGGTAAAAGAAATGAAAGTATTTATTAGTGCAGATATTGAAGGTGTAAATAATATTTTAACATGGGATGAAACAGATCTAAAAGCACCTGAATATCAATATTTTAGAAAACAAATGACTAATGAAGTAGCATATGCTGCTAAAGCTAGTCATGATGCTGGATGTGATGAAATCTTAATTAAGGATGCTCATGATTCTGCTCGTAATTTAATCTTAACTGATCTTCCGGATTATGTTAAATTGCATCGTGGATGGCAAGGATGCTTATGCAGTATGATGGCAGGACTTGATAAAAGCTTTGATGCGGTAATCTTTATTGGTTACCATAGCCCTGCATCATCTAATGGTAATCCATTATCGCATACAATGGATTTAAGAAATGTCTATGTTAAGATTAATGGAATCTTAGCTTCAGAATTTTATATCAATGCTTTATATGCATCATATCTTGGTGTACCTATTGCATTCTTAAGTGGTGATGAGAATCTAACAAAGATTGTAAAAGAAACTAATCCTCTTATCGCAACAGTTGCAACTAAAACTGGTGTTGGAGGAGCAGTAATTAGTAAACATCCCAATGTTACTAATCAAGAAATTTATAATCAAGTAAAAGTTGTCTTAAAAAAAGATTTAAAAGATAATATTGTTAAATTACCTAAACATTTTGATGTTGAAATTAGATATAAGAAATTTACTGATGCTTATAATGCCTCCTTTTATCCAGGTGTTAAATTAATCAGTGATGATACTATTCAATTTAGTCATGATGATTATTATGAAGTATTAAGAGCATTTAAATTTATATTATAGAAAAAGGGAGTAATAGAAATGAATTTATGGAAAGATGTTCAAAAGAAAAGAATTAAAGAAAATGATTTTGTTGCCTGCATTGAAATATCTAAAGGCAGCAAAATGAAATATGAATTAGATAAACCAACTGGGAGATTAATTCTTGATAGAGTCCTCTATACTTCTACTCATTATCCAGAAAATTATGGATTCATCCCCCGTACATATGGATGGGACCATGATCCCCTAGATGTCCTTGTAATGTGTCAAGAACCAATTCTTCCATTATGTTTAGTTGAATGCTATCCAATTGGTGTTATCAATATGATTGATGGAACAGAAGAAGATGAAAAGATTATTGCGGTATGTAAGAATGATCCAACATTAGTTAATTATCATGATATATCTGATTTACCAGCACATATCTTAGATGAAATCTGTCATTTCTTTAGAGTATATAAACAACTAGAAGGAAAGAAAACTACAGTATCAAAAGTTTTAGGTAAAAAAGATGCTGAAGAAATCATTAGAAGAGCAATTAAACATTTTGATGATACATTTGGTGTTTATGAATAAGATCTATCACTAGATATTCTAGTGATATCTTTTTTATCTTTTTTTATTTAAGGAGTAATTAATGCATAAAGAAGAATTAAAAATTAAAGGAATCTATCGCCATTATAAAGGAAATCTCTATTTAGTAGAAGATATTATTTATCATAGTGAAACTAATGAAAAGATGGTAGCTTATAGAGCTTTATATGGTGATAATAAACTATGGTGTCGTCCATATAATATGTTCTTTGATGAAGTCAATAAGAATAATCAAAAATATCGTTTTGAATTAGTTGAATTACCAGATTTAAGAGGTAATAATAATGACTAAAAAAGAATATTTAGCTTTACTTGATGATGGCTATTATATATCTCATTATTCAGCATATTCAGATATGATATTTGAAGAAGATTATGAACTCATAGAATATGATGAAAAAGAATTTAAAGATATC
This sequence comes from uncultured Bacillota bacterium, assembly GCA_900317575.1. Taxonomy (GTDB): domain Bacteria; phylum Bacillota_I; class Bacilli_A; order ML615J-28; family CAG-313; genus UBA1737. The sequence continues at coordinate 1,862 of ONHH01000113.1, forward strand.
ATATTACTTAAAGCAGTACCAAAAGCAACTAAACCATTAAAATTCGTTAAAATCAAAAAGAGTATTGTCTTTACTCTTGATGATTTAATGACCTTTCTTCTCAACGCAAAAACGGCCTTTAGTTACTTTACTAAAGATCTAGTTAAATGGATGCTTGATGAAGATGATTATATTGGTAGACATATAAAATTTGAATCAATTGGTAAAATTCCGGCATCAGATTATTTTTATCGATCTAAAAACCATTATCAATTAATTACTGATATCTTATTTAAAATATCTGAAGCTGATCCAAAACCCGAATCTTTTAAAGATACTATTGATAAGATTATTGATATGTTACAATTATTATTAAATAATAATGATGAAAATAATTATGATGATGATACTCTAGCTTTTATTATTAATCATATTGACAAGCTTGCTCAGCATAATAAAAAAATTCCCAAAAAGATTATAGATTATTATAAAGAAAAATTATTATATCTAGTAGATAAAGGAAATAATGATGCGATAGCGTTATATGCATTTAATCTATATGAAGGAAATTTTGCTTTTGATATTGATTATTTTAAATCAAGAGATCTCTTTGAATTATATTACGCAAAAACGCAAGATCCATTTATTGCCAATGTCTTAGGCTATATTTATTATTATGGTAGATGTAATAATGGCATCATTGAAGCCGATAAAGCCTTTAAATATTTCTTAATTGGTCATCTAGATGGTGGCATCTATGAATCAACATATAAATTATCGGATTGCTTCATCCATGGTTATGGAACCTTTGTTAATTATAAGATCGCAAGCCATCTTTTATATCATATATCTAAAGAATGTCGTGACCGCTTCCTAAGCGGTAATATTAATGCCAAATTTCCAGATGTCGAACTGAGAATCGGTAATTTATTTTATTATGGCCAATATGAAGAACAAGATTATTATGGTGCTCTTTTACATTATCTTCCAGCTCGTGCTGCTTTAAAATATCGTCTTCTTTATTCGCAATATATTGGTGACAGGACAGTAGCTAAAAAATTATTTGAACACATAAAAATAGCTTATTCATTTAATGAAGGAAAAGAAGAAAGAGTTCCTAATATCGACGCATATATAATTGATGTAATTCAAGGATATCCCTTAAGATATTATGAATTTATTGATGGTAATTTACATCTATATCTTGCTCAAGAAAAACTAACCCTTGTCAGTATTCCAGAACTCGATTTCTCAGAAGTCGCAACGGAAATTCATTTAATGTATACTAATGTTTTTCAAACACCAGAATTAACAGATTTCTTAGATTCCAATATTGGTGAAGATGTTATTATATCATTAGGTAATATAATTCTTTGCACTGTTGATAGAAATAAAATAGATAATCATCAAATATATTTTGATTGTGATCAATTATTATTCTTCCCAGTAACCATCAAAGATCCAGCTAAAAAATATCAATTATTAACTATTCAAAACATCAATAAGAATTATAAAGAATATATATTATATGATGAAGGAAAAGATGATTTAAAAATCAATGATGTAATAAAATACCATGATCAAGATTTTTTAATTACTAATATTGATTATCTATATGAAGATGAATTACCTTATCCACTGGAGATGATGGATTATTATGAAAATTGATGACTTAATAAAATATCAAGATTTAGAATATCAAAAATTCAATCAAAAAATAGTTCAATCTAAAAAACCAATGATTGGTGTAAGAACACCAATCATTAAGCTTGCCGCAAAACAAAATAATTATTTTGAGAGTTTAGATTTTATTAATGATCTACCTCATAAATATTATGAAGAAGATCAACTACATAGTTTTATGATAATGAACATTAAAGATTATGATATCTGTATAAAAGAAGTAGATAAATTTATTTATTATATTGATAATTGGGCAGTATGTGATAGCTTAATACCTAAAATCTTTAAAAAGAATAAAGATGATTTAATTCATTATATTGATAAATGGATAAATAGTAAACAAGAATTTGTCATTCGTTTTGGGATTAAGATGCTCATGAATTATTATTTAGATGATGATTTTAAGATTGATTATTTAAATAAAGTAATTAATATTAAAGAAAATGATTATTATGTAATGATGATGAAAGCTTGGTATCTTGCGGAAGGATTAATTAAAAAATATGATGACTTTATTAAAGTCATTGAATCTAAAAAATTAGATGTAAGAGTCCATAATAAAGCTATCCAAAAAGCAATAGAAAGTTATCGTATAACTGAAGCTAAGAAAGATTATTTAAGAGAATTAAAAATAAAATAGTGTTATAATAGATATAAGAATAATAGAGGTGAGATTATGTTCTTCTATGAAAAAGGAAAATATATTATTAAATTATTAGATAAATCGAATATTAATGAATTAAGAGAAGTCCAACATTTACGTTATATTAATTTATTAAAAGAATTTAATAAAGATTTAAAGAAAGATGATGAAATCGATGATGATGGATATGATCCATATACTGATTCAATCATAGTCATTGATAAAGAATTAAATGAAATAGTTGGTACTTACCGTATCGCAACTAAACTTACTTTAAAAGGAAATCATTTCATGACTGAATCAGAATTTAATATTGATTCACTTCTTAAAAATGATAATATCATGGAATTAGGTCGAGCAGTAGTAAAAGATGACCACCGTGATGGTAATGTCATTATGCTCCTTTGGGCTGGTATCTTAGAATATGTAAAACAAAATAATATAAAATATATTTTTGGAACCTGTAGCTTAAGTGGAGTAGATCCATCTATTCATAAAGAAACTTTAAATTATTTAAAAGAATATAAAATTTCTAAAGAATTCAATATGTATTCTTCATCAAATAGCTTTGAATATCCCAATGATGGAAAGATAGCTAATGAAAAAGAACTACCTCCACTCCTCCGTTTCTATCTAAAATTTGGTGCTGAAGTCAGTAGAAATGGTTATATTGATTATAGTTTTAATAGCTGTGATGTTATCACTTTAGTCGATGTAACTAAAGTAAATCCAAGATATTTAGCCTTTTATCAAGATAAATTAAAATAAAAATAAGACCATTTCAATGTAAAAATTGGAATGGTTATTTTATTTTTTTGGAAATGTGTAAAAAATCATATGCAATTTTATTGGAAAAGTGTAAAAAAATGCTATAAATTTTTATGGAAAATTGTAAAGGAGGTATTAAATGTTTAAAAGAAAGATTGAAAGAGTGATTAATCAATACTTTGATGGAGCTAGACAAAGTGGTAAAACTTATATTATACGCAAACTTTCAAAAGCAAATTTTGAAAACTATATTGAAATTAATTTAAAAGATGATTTTGATAATGATCGCGTATTTGAAAAAGTAAAAAGTGTTAAGGACTTTTATCTTCAAGTATCATTAATTGATAGTGCTATTTTAAATAATAAAGATGATACAATTATCTTTTTAGATGAGATTCAAGTATATCCCCATTTATTAACATTATTAAAACCTTTAAATCAAGATGCAAAATATACATATATAGTTAGTGGATCACTTTTAGGTATTACCTTAAAACATACATTTATTCCTATGGGATCTATTTATGAAACTGCTGCTACTATGGAATTAACTGCTTATGGTCATGAATTGTATTATTTTGACAGTAAGAAAGTTGGAGAAGTTGACTTTTTAATTAATGATTATGCTAATGTTTCAATATTACCAATTGAAATAAAATCTGGTAATGATCAATATGATTATCGTGCTATTCCTAAGTTGGTTGATAAAAATGGTAATTACAAGTTAAAGAAAGGATATATTTTTGGTAATAAAAACATTGTAGAATATAATAATGATTTAATCACTTTGCCAATTTATTTAATAATGTTTGTATAAGTTGCTTCTTGCAATAAAATGGAAAAATAGATTAAAATTTGATATAATTTACAAGAATTAAAAAATAGTTATAGATTATCTATAACTTTTTTTAAAGAATGGAGTATTATATGAATAAAAAATTAGGTTTTGGTTGTATGCGTCTTCCCATGAAGAATGACAAAATTGATTATGAAGAATTTACTAAAATGGTAGATATGTTCATGGCTAATGGTTTCACCTATTTTGATACTGCTCATGTCTATCATGGAGGAAATAGTGAAATAGCTTTAAGAGATTGTTTAACCTCACGTTATCCAAGAGAAAGCTATCAATTAACTAATAAATTATCAGGTTCTTGTTTTAAAGAAGAAAAAGATATTAGACCTTTAGTAGATCATTTATTAGAAATATGTGGTGTTGAATATTTTGATTATTTCTTAATGCATGCGCAATCAAGATCTAATTATGAACATTTTACTAAATGTCGTGCTTATGAAATATCTAATGAATTAAAGAAAGAAGGAAAGATTAAACATCTAGGTTTATCTTTCCATGATGATGCTGCCTTTTTAGATCAAATCTTAAATGAACATCCAGAAATTGAAATTGTTCAAATTCAATTCAATTATTATGATTTTAATTCTTCATCTGTTCAAAGTAAATTATGTTATGATGTATGTAAAAAACATCATCTACCAATTATAGTAATGGAACCAATTAAAGGTGGTAAATTAGCTAATTTACCAAAAGAGGCTTTAGATGTTTTAAAGAATGATGAAAATCTATCTCCAGCAAGCTATGCGGTAAGATTTGTTGCGTCATTCGATGATATTGTAATGGTTCTAAGTGGTATGAGTAATTTAGAACAATTAGCTGATAATATCAGCTATATGAAAGATTTCAAACCATTTACTAAAGAAGAATATGAAAAAGTAAATAAGGTCGTAGAAATCTTAGATCATATCCCATTAATTGAATGTACAGCCTGTCGTTATTGTATTGATGGATGTCCTAAACAAATCCATATTCCCGATTTATTTCATCTCTATAACGAAACAGAAAAATTCGCAGGATCTGATAATTCATTCGGATATCGAATGCATACTAAGAATAATAATCTAGCTAGTGATTGTATTAAATGTGGTAAATGTGAAAAGATTTGTCCACAACATTTACCAATCAGATCATTACTTGAAAATGTAGCTAAACGTTTTGAAAAATAATTAATTCTACTTAGAGTAGAATTCTTAATAAAAGAGTAGACAAGAATTAAGAAGGATGGTTTGACAAACGTAGTTATATTTTGTAAAATATTAATAGATTTTTAAGGAGAAGAACTATGAAACAAATTATTCCTATCTTCTTTTCATGTGATAATAATTATATTCCCTATCTTTCAGTAACCATTCAATCATTGATTGACCATGCAGCTCCTGATATCGAATATCGAATCTATGTCCTTCATACGGATATTAATGAAGAATCACAAAAGAAATTATTAACACAAGAAAGAGAAAATATAAAAATTTCTTTTGTATCAGTCCTTGATAAAATAAAGAACATTAGTAATAAATTAGATGATGTAAGAGATTATTATACTCAAACTATTTTCTATCGTCTATTTATTGCAGAATTATTCCCTAATTATTCTAAAGCAATCTATCTTGATTGTGATATCATCATCTTAGATGATTTAAAAGATTTCTTTAATATTAATTTAAATAATAATATTGTGGCTTGTGTTGTCGATAAGATTGTTGCTCACAATGATGATTTCAAAGTCTATGTAAAAGAATTCTTAGGCGTTGATAATGAACATTATTTTAATTCAGGTGTTTTATTAATTAATCTTGATGAATATCGTAAAGAACAAGTAGAAGATGCCTTCTATCAAATGGTAACAAATTATAGTTTCAAGTCAGTTGCCCCTGATCAAGATTTCTTAAATTATGTCTTAAAGAATCGTCATCTTGAAATCAGTGAAGATTATAATAGAATGCCAATTGCTGATGACTATAATGGAGAAATGAAAATCATTCATTTCAATATGTTCATGAAACCATGGCTATATGATAATGTAATATATGAAGATTATTTCTGGAAATATGCGAAAGAAACCATCTTCTATGAAGATATTAAAGAAGTAAAAAATAATTATAGCGATAAAAATAAAGCTAGTGATTTAGAAGGAGTTAAAAGAATGGAACGTGAATGCTATGAAATCATTCATAGTAATTATACTTATGTAAAATTATTCACTAAGTTCCAAAAATAATTCAATGGAAGAAACTGTTAAATCTCAAGATCGCTTAAATGTATTAGATAAGATTAAAGAATATGAAAAAGAAGGTGGCGAAGCATTCTTTAAAGATGTTGAAATGGATCCACCATCTAAAGTCTTAATGCCTAACGATGTTGATTATTTAAATAAGAAATTAAAGAATAAAATCTGTCGTCAAATTGCTTTTGCAATGGGACAAAAAATGCGAAGAGTTCACAATAAATTAAATCAAATAGAAGTATTAGGAATTGAAAATGCTCAAGGTATTGATGGTGGAGCCATCATTACTAGTAATCATTTTGGATTCTTTGAATCAGCATGTCCTTCAAAAGTAGTAAAGATGCTCAATAAAAAGAAAAGAATGTATATTGTTATTAAAGAAGGTAATTATCAAATGCCAGGAGCCTATGGCTTCTTATTTAGACATTGTGATACTTTACCATTATCTAGTAACACTGAAACGATGAAGAATTTTAGTCATGCCTTAAGTACGATTCTAAATAAAAAGAAACAATTTGTTCTCGTCTATCCTGAACAAGCAATGTGGTGGAATTATCGTAAACCACGTCCCCAAAGAACGGGAGCTAGCCATATGGCAGTAAAGAACAATGTTCCTATCATTCCATGCTTTGTAACAATGTCGGATTTAGACCAAATAGATGATGATGGATTCCCAGTACAAAAATATACAGTTCATGTAATGAAACCATTATATCCTGATCCTAATAAATCTGATAAAGAAAATATCAAAGATTTAACTGATGAAAATTATCGGATGTGTGTTGAAAAATATGAGGAAGTTTATCACACTAAACTAGAATATTAATGAAAAAAGTATTTAAAGTTATTTATAAACTTCGCTATTATTTATTAATTATCTTTTTATTAGGAGCATTAATTAGTTTAATTGATATCTTCTTATTAAAGAATTTATATGATACTCCAAGTTATTTAGTAATTATCTTTGTCTATTTATCAATTCTTGCGGTAATAATAATTGATGGCTTAACTGCTGCTTTAATTCATAAATTACCAAAGAAATTAGTAGATCCATATCGTTTTAAACAACATAAAGGAGAAAAGAAATTCTTTAATTTTATTAAGATTAAGAAATGGAAAGATATCATTCCCGAAATTGGTGAAGCAACGGTTGATTTTGCTAAAGATAAATTAGATAATACTTCTAGTTCTGAATATTTATATATGTTCTTAATTGAAATTGGTTATGCAGAATTAGATCATTTATTCAGCTTCTTTACGGGTTTTCTAATTATCTTTATCTTACCTTTAAAATATGCTTTATTTATTGGCTTACCAGTTGGAATAATCAATATTATCTTTAATCTCTTATCTTATTTAATTCAACGATATAATCGTCCTAAACTTTTAATCGTTTATGAAAGAACTAAAAGAAAAGAAGAACAAGAACAATTAAAAAATGATAATGAAAGTTGATGCAACAATCATTATCATTTTATTTTATACATAATTAATTAATAATATGATATAATATTTATTGAGGAATTATTTATGGTCTTAAATTCAACTATCGAAGATAATTTTATTAAATTATATATATCAGGAGTAACTAATCTTAAAATTGATTTTACTTTAAATGATGATGAAATTAATCAAATAATTAATCTTGCAAAATTCCATTCATTAGAAACAGTAATCTATCAAGCATTTAAAATCAATGATATTAAGATTCCCGCAAAACTAGAAAAAGAATATCAATTCTTATTATTTAAAATGTTTACTCAAGATGCTGAACTTGAAAGTATATCTAACGCATTTACTAATCATAAGATTTATCATCTACCTTTAAAAGGAAGTGTTTTAAGGAAATATTATCCTAATCCAATTCTTAGAATTATGGCTGATCTTGATATCTTATTTCATGAAGAAGATTTAAAACAAGCAGGAATGATTGTTAAAGAATTAGGCTATGAAGTAGAACATTTAGGTGGTAATCATGATGTCTATTTCAAAAAACCTTATATGAATATTGAATTACATCGAGCATTAATTAGTAGTAGCTATGAATTATTATATAATTATTATTTAGATATCTGGAATCGATTAGATACATCTAATTATTTAGTAAAGATGAATAAAGAAGATTTCTTAATTTATCTAATCCTTCATGCCGGAAAGCATTTCGCAACCTCTGGTGCCGGTTTAAGATTCTTAATGGATCTACATTTCTTCTTTTTAAAAGAAAAAGATATCGATATGCGATATGTAATGGATGAATTAAAGAAAACTAATTTTGATACCTTTGCAGAAATTGTAATAACCATATCTAAGAAATTATTTGATGAACTTTATCATGATGATTTTAATCTAAGTGATGATGAAAGATATGTCTTATCTTATTTAATATCATCAGGTACCTATGGTACTTATGATAATTCGGCAGCTATTGGTGTAAGTAAAGAAAATAATGAAAATATTAAATCCAATAAGATTAAATATTTCTTTAAAAGAGTCTTCCCATCATATAAAACAATGGTATCAATTTATCCTAAATTAAAGAGGAGAAAATTATTATTACCAATCTATTATCTAATGAGAATATGCCGGGTAATCTTTAAATCTAAAAGTTATAAACAGCAATTAAATAGTATCAATAATGTTCAAGAAGAAGATTTAGAAAGAATAAAAAGAATTAAAGAAATAACAAAAGTAAGGAGTATCAGTGATGAATAAAATCTACAAAATTAAAGAAGGCTTAATGTTAAGAGAAGTCAGTGGAAATTATGTAGTTGTTGCGGTAGGGAAAATGAGTAAAGAATTTAAAGCAGTAATTACTTTAAATGAAACAGGAGCCTTTCTTTTTAAAAAGCTTCAAGCATCAATTACTAAAGAAGATCTAATTAAAGAATTAATGAATGAATATGAAATAGATCTTAATACAGCTACTAATGATGTTGATAAATTCATCCAAAAATTAGAAGATGGAAAATTATTCAGCTAAAACAAGTTATGAAGAATTATTAAAGAATAAAGATTTCTTTATTATTGCTCCTACTGGTACCAGTATGCTTCCAATGCTTGATGAAAAATGTGATACTATTAAAATCATTAAAGCTCCAGATAAATTAAAGAAATATGATGTAATCTTATATAAAAGAATTGATGGAACATATGTCTTACATCGAATCATTAAAATAAAAAAAGATTATTATCTCTTATCTGGTGATCATCAAGTAATTAAAGAAAAAGTCTATCACAAACAAATCATTGGTTTATTAGATGGCTATTATCATTATGAGGTATATATAGCTAATAATGATCCTAATTATTTAAAATATGTTAAAAAAAGAATGAGAAGTAGAAAATATCGATATTTAAGATATCTATTATCTAATATCTATCATAAAATCTTTAAGAAGAAGAAAACCACCTAGCAAAAGCTAGGTGGTATTTTTAATATTTAATAAAGACAAGTCTATCGGTATCAAGTAAATCAAAATTAAATTGTTCATCTTGTTTCTGTGGTAGATATATGATCTTACCATCTCTAATATATCCAAGGAGCATTGCGGCATGATTAAAGGAATTATAGAAGGTATTGATTAATTCAGCTTTCGTATTAAAGTGTAAATCTTGATTATCTTTAAATAAATCTTTAACATATTCAACTTTAATATCAAAGACATCCCCACCAATTTCGGTATCAACGGTAAGAAGACCATCAAAGAAACGTTTAGAATCTTTATTTAATGCTAGTTGTGTAAGCAGTAAACTCATAATTCGATTACTGATAATAGCGTTCTTAATATTAAAATCTTTAACACTATTAAGATTTCTTGAATCTAATAATTCCGTAATGAATGGTAGATTAGAATGGTCTGGGAAAGCTGTCTGCAATGCAATCAAAGTAACAAAGACATTAGCATCATAAGAATCACTAGATACACTATCATCAGATAAAATTAATACTTTCTTAATACCTTCAGTTTCATTGATATCTTTGATTAATTGACTTGTTTCATTCTTATGATATTCTTTAAGAACAAAATTAGCATTATATAAGACACTAGATAATTTTAAATTCTCGACAATAAATGGTTGTTTAGTATTATGACCAATAACAAAGACTGTAAAATCTTCTTTAATACTTTCATCCTTAAGTAATAATTTACGATTAGTATAATAAGGCTTTTCTCTTTTCTTAGTAATATCTTTTTCATCTTCCGCAAAGACAAATAATTTATCATATTTGATGATAGGAATTGCGTTATTATATAATTTCATATAATCTTCGACTTTAATGTCTTGATATGAATAGAATTCACATCCATCATAACTTAAGAATTCAAAATAGATATTAGCCATTAATGGCTCAATAATAGTTTGGGCGATTATTTGACCAATCTTTTTATTGAATGATACGGGAATAACTGTCTTCGATCTTAAATTATTAACAGTATGAGAAAGATCTTCTATTTTTTGTTTTGTTTCATCACTATCAGTTTCCACAACAATATTACAATCTTTATTGATATTAAAATTGCCTAACGCAAGACAAATCTTAAGAGATAATAAATCAGAATTACTAATATTCTCATCATCACCTCTTGACATATCTTCTCTTGACATGATAATGATATTGCTGGCTTTATCGATTGATATATCTTCTAGATTGCTACGAAGTAATGGATTACCTTCTTTAACAATAAAATTAATCTTTCTTTTAATATTAGTTGTATCATATGTAGAAATAACTGAATCTACTTCTTGACTGACATAATCTTTATCTTTATTCGATAAAATTATAATATTATTCTTATAATTCTTACACATTAAATTATAAATAATATCTGGTACTTTAGAATTATAATTAAGAATAACAAAATGATTCTCAGCTTCAATCTTACCTCTAGCTCTTGATTTCTTATCGATATAGCTACGAATAGCTGAAGTAAGAGTTGCAACTATTGCTCCAGAGAAGAGGGCCATACCAATAACAATTACTACTACCGCAAGAATCATCATCTTTAAATCTTCTTCAACACTATAATTATTAATGGAATGAACAGATATCATCCATTTAATAGAAGTAATTAAAGCTTTGATAAAACTACCATTATAATAATGTCCATCAGTATCTAACGCAAGAGCAATCCCTGATGCGACAAATAATAACAGAATATTAATAATTACTAAGGTTATAATCGTAATAATTAATGGATTCTGATAAGTCTTTAATGTTCTTTTTGATTTCATCTTTAAAAAGATGGATTTTAATTTTTTCATATAACGTCTCCCTTTTTTTATCATTATATCATATAAATAAAAAAATATCTAACTAATGTGCACGTTACATAAGAACGATTTTACAAAAAAACTATCTCTAGGTAGTTTTTTTACTTTTTTAGTCAAAATAAATGCGCCTTTGATTAAATCAAAGGCGCATGAATTTTTATACAATATTATAACTATTAATTCCAAAATAAATTACTACATCATAAACAAAACGTCATATAAGCAGGAATACAAATAATACCATCTTCTCTAATTGATAGATTCTTTGGGTGAATAATATAAGCTTTATCAATTCTATTGCTGAATTTCTCAATAAATTTTTTCATTTTTCCACTTTAGTAATTTATCATATATTTTTCTCTTAAATACATCCAAACTCCTTTTATGAAATCATATTATACTCAAAATATCAAAAAAAAGCGCAAACAATATAATAATAAAATATTAAAAAAGCGCAATTAAAAATAGATAATAAAGCACGTTCAAGAAAAAACCCTAAATAAACACCTCTAATGAAGAGGCAAGATAAGGATGATTTTTTATATATTTATCAGTTTTACTGTCACAAACTAAATTAATTTATATTTTTGTAACACATTATGATAAGAATAATCCTTTTTTATTAAGTAGAAAATCTATGATGTTAATGTGTGTAATACCGTCCCTTGACATATCAAAATTGTCAAGCGAAAGAACGAACTTTGGGGAAGGATCTTTTATGGATTTAAAAGCTCCAAATTCTCTTTCAATTACTTGTTCATCTGATAGTAAATATGCAACTTGAATAAAACATTTTTTAGAAGCTTTCATTGCAACAAAGTCTATTTCACCTTTATATGTTTTACCTATCTTTACATCATAGCCTTTAAATACTAAATCATTATAAACAGCGTTCTCAAGTAAGTGCGATAAAATCACATTATTTGATTCTGAACATGCAAGTATGAACCCATTATCAATTGCATATTGCTTTTCTATAGCTTTTAAATTTCTTTTAGACGCAATGTCATATCTATGTACTCTAGATATAAGGCATGCTTCTTCTAGTTTTTCTAAATATCTATAAACAACTTTTCTATCCAAACTGCTATTATTATATTTGTTAAAATAATCAACAACATTTTGGGCAGAAAACTCTTTTGAAGCGTTGCTTATTATATATTTTGAAATTATATTAAATGTTTCTTTATTTATATGAGATTTAGAATTGCATATATCTTTATTTACTATTCCATCATAAATAGATTTAAGATAATCAATAATATCTTTTTCTTCTTTATAATCTAACCTTTGAGGCATTCCTCCAAATTTTAAATAATCATTTAAAGGATTATTATTTAATTCTATTCGGTTTTCTTCAAAATATTCTAAATATTCAGAATAAGTAAAAGGCATTATTTTAAACTCTTTACATCTACCAACAAGTAAGGAAGCTAGTCTTCCAGATAATAGTTTTGAATTAGATCCAGTAACAAAGATAGAAACATTTTGTGTTGCTTTTAAGGACGATAATACTTTTTCAAATTGTCTAACATGTTGAATTTCATCTAATAATATGTAATACTTTTTCTTATCTTTTATTTGTTTTAATATATATGCATTCAATTTTTTGTATGTATTCAATTTATCGTATTTAATATCTTCAAAATTAATGGTTATAATATGATCATAATAAATAAGATTTTTAAATAATAATTCGTTTTCAATTTGTTTAAGAATTATAGACTTTCCACATCTTCTTACACCAGTTATAACTTTTATTAAGTTCGAATCGTAGAAACGTCTTATTTCCTTTAAATATCCTTCTCTAATGATTTCCATTATTAATCTACCTCCTATCATTATATTCACAAATATTATATCATTTAAGTGTCACAAAATCAAACTTTTTACAATTTTGTGACACTTGTTTTGCGTTTTTAATTCGATTTCTTGAACAAAGTACAAACAATGAAGAGGCTAGATAAGGATGATATGAAAAATCAGACAAATTTAATCACTATGTTGCGGTTTTAACATATTAATGTTTGATTATTCCATATAAACCAGTCTATATATAGTGTCTAATATTTATTTTAAATTCATTATAAAATCTACAATTCCATATAAAATAATGCCATTTTCTAATTTCATTGCTTTAATTGGGCGATTAACTAAAACTATTTTCTTATTTGCATCTCTTATTAAATGAA
>ONHH01000112.1 GCA_900317575.1 uncultured Bacillota bacterium
AAGATTGTTAGTAAGTTAGAGAATATGCTTAAGAATGAAAGAGAGACTTATCTAAAGTTCTATAAGGCATTTGGAATTAACTTAAAGTTTGGTGTTTATGAGAACTTTGGTGAAAAGAAAGAAATGCTTAAGGATTTAGTTCTTTATAACACAGTAAATAAAGATGAAATGGTTACTTTCAAAGAATACGTTGAAGGTATGAAGGAAGACCAAAAATATATTTATTACGCTTCTGGTAAGAATAAAGAACAAGTTCTTGCAATGCCTCAAATGGATGTTATTAAGAAGAAGGGTTATGATGTATTAATCTTACCTGATGATGTTGATGAATTCTTGATGAATATCTTAAGAGAATATGACAAGAAAGAATTTAAGTCAGTTAATCAAGGAGATTTAGATTTACTTGATAAAGATGAACAAGATAAGTTAAAAGAATTAGCAGATCAAAAGAAACCTATGTTAGATGCTATTAAGGAAGCACTTAAGGGTGAAGTAAGTGATGTTATTTTATCTAAACGTTTAACTGATTCAGCTGTTTGTCTAGTAAGTAGCGATGGATTAAGTTTTGAAATGGAAAAGGTATTATCTAATATGCCTAATAGTGAAGCGCGTGATGCTAAAGCTAATAAGATATTAGAGATTAATCCTAACCATGAATTGTTTAAGGCATTAGAGAATGTGTTCATTAATAATCCTAATGAATTAGGAAATTATGCTGATTTGTTATATTCACAAGCGTTGTTAATGGAAGGATTTAGTATTAAGGATCCAGTAGCATTTTCTAATAAGATGTGTGAATTGATGATAAAATCAATTAAATAGATAAATAAAAGCGACCCTGCTCATTATTGAGTTGGGTCGTTTTTGTTGCATAAAATGTTATTTAATAACTGATTTTGCAAATTCAACATGATATTTCATTATCCTAAAAATTTCTTCATTTCTTCTAATGAATAAGTTTTAGGATCTTTTTCATATTCTTTTAATGCTTCTTTTGCTAATGCAACATCAAATTCATCTTCGATTTTTTCAAAATATGCTTTTTTGATTGAATCGCTTAATGTTGTTCCATTTAATTTTGCATAAGCTTCTGCTAGTTTTCTTTCTTCATCTGTCATTCTTATTGATACAACCATTTTATTCACCTCTACGTAATACATTGTATTACACTATTTAGAAAAATCAATACATTATTTTAAAAAAGAATAATCAAGGCAATTATTTAGTAGCATGGTTGTGATATGAATTCTTAAAACGTATTAAATCATATAGTTTAAAAATCAATTTACACCTTTTTCGACCGAAAGTTTAAAAGCTTTTACCCTTTTTTATTTTTTTCCGTTAATTATCCGTTATTTATTTATGTGTTTATTTGTGTTATAATCTTGGTATATGAGGTGAATAATATGAAAAAGGAATTAATGAGTTTTTATAATGGAGTTAATAGAAAAGGTATTGATGCTATTAAGTGGGATGGAGGAATGATGAGAGTTGGTAAAGCTGATTTAATTCCTCTTTGGGTAGCTGATAGCGACTATGAAACTTGTCCTGAAGTAAAAGAAGCCTTAAGCGAAAGAACTAAAAATGGTACTTTTGGTTATACGTGTACAAATCCTAATTATTATAAAATAATTGCAAATTGGTTTAAGACTAGACATGGTTTTAATATAAATGAGAATCATATCATCATCACACCTGGTGTTGTTAATGCTCTATATTTTTTAGTTCATTCTTTCACAAAAATAAGTGATAAAGTAGTAATTAATACGCCTGTATATAATCCTTTTTATGAGGTTGTAAGAAATAATGGTAGAGTATTACTAGAAAATAAATTAGTCAGAGTTGAAATTGATGATACATTATTTACTTATAAAATTGATTTTGATGATTTAGAAGAAAAACTAAAAGAAGCTAAAATGTATATTTTATGTAATCCACATAATCCAGTAGGAAGATGTTTTACATATGAAGAATTAGATAGAATAGTATCATTATGTAAAAAATATGACGTTATTTTAGTCAGTGATGAGATTCATTGTGATTTGATAATGGAAGGATTTAAACACTGTTCTATTGGTAATTTCTTTGAT
>ONHH01000114.1 GCA_900317575.1 uncultured Bacillota bacterium
ATCAAAAAGAATACTTCTAGTACTAGTCGTACCTTGATCAATTGTTAAAATAAATTTATTCATTTTTAACCACGATACTTTCTAAAGTTTTTATTTTCATACATTCTCTTATCGGAAATTCGAAGTAAGTCATCTAAATGACTAGAGCTATCAAATTCAACAGTACCAAAGGAGAATGATGAATTATTTTCTTCATCTAATTCTTTAACAATTTGTTTTAATTTCTTTTCCATTTCATCTTCATTTGTTTCCGTCAAGAGAATGAATTCATCACCACCATAACGATACAAACGATCAGATAATTTCATATTTTCTTTAATCTTACTAACAATACTAATAATATGAGCATCACCAGTTTCATGGCCAAACAAATCATTAACAATCTTTAGATTATCAATATCAATGAATACCAAAGTTCCACCATTAGCTGATTTTGAATAAATATTATCCCAGTCTGGTTCTAATACATATCGGTTATAGCAATTAGTCAAGAAATCACGACTTGCACGATCATCAACCGTAAACATTCTATTTTCTAATTGGAATAATCTAAAATTCTCTGCTGATATTACTTGATTAATGAATTTCATATTTTGAAAATATTTATCTAATGATTCAATATATTCCTTAACATTTCTTCTTAAATGATTGATATCATCTAAATTACTACTATAAATACTAAATAATTGTAATTGAATTAAGGTCTTATCACCAATTAATTTCTTTGATTCAAGTGCAAATTTACAAATTTCAATGATATCTTCACGATATTTATCTACACTTAATCGCGATATTAATTCATTATGAACATCTATCGGCATTTCTAATAATTTGAATTCATTATTACCCTTCATTAGATAACGCATTGTATCAACATAACCTTGTTCATCAAACTTATTTTCAAATACTAATTGGTAATAGAAGAATGCAAATTTAGAATATAATTCAACATTTTCAGCTATTGCGTCAGTCTCAATTAAATTTAAATAATTCTTTAATTTATCTTTATTAATTGTAGCTGATAAATAATTCTTATTACGACAATTGATCAAAATTAAATTATTTAAGTAAATAATATTCATTAAATGATAAATTTCGGTATCAGAATCAAAGAAACTTGCGGTAGTCTCTAAACATTTTTGACAATATTTAATAGTATTATCAAATAAATTTAAAGAATAACACATGATTGACATAAATTTATAGGTATTGATTTTCATAAATGGATAATTAAAGCCAATCTTTTCAAGTTCTAGACCATATTCAATAGCTTTAGAATATGAAGGAAGGGCATAATATACCATAAAGAAAGTATAACTTACATATCTTTGAATAGTTACATCATCATATACCTTAAATTCTTCACATAAATAGAATAATGATTTAATAATTTCACTATCACGTGAGAATAAATAATATTTTGCGAATACTGGTAAATATTTTGACGCAGCAATTGGATCTTGGAATTTCAAATTGATAACATCACTAATAACATTAATTACTCCCTCAGAAGTTAAGGTTCTATTATCAATCCTTTTATCTACTTCATCAACTGAAAACATAATTTCATTCTCCTTTATTTTTATTCATCATTTGCTTGATAATGACATAATTAACCATTACCCATAATAATAAGATTAATGCATCAATAATCATAACATACATAAATTTTAAATGCCATATTTGTCTATTTAATATTGTAATTATTACTACTGATATTACCGCAATAACTGTCGTAATAATCATTAATGTTTTATAATTCTTCATCACTTTGTCCAATCTTTGAATTAGTTGTTTCAAAATAATCACTTATTTTCTTAAATATAGGCTTCACTTCTAATATTTTATCAAATAATTTATTATATAAACCAATTAATGGTCCAGTAAGAAGGGCAAATATCACTGTTCCTACACCAAAGCCAACTAATCCATGTAAAATAATTAATGATAAACTAACACCAATAACTAAGAATGATAAATCATAGCCTAATTTAAACCATGATTGTTTCAAATGATATTTCTTAGGTATCGCAATAATAAAATAATCATAAATCGTTGAACACAAATACACTCTAGACATTAATGATACTGCTAAAGCCATAATTAAAAGCGATAAGATCATAAATATAATTCTTATTGCTAAATGTAATTCCATCGTTCCCGAAAGAAAAGGAATTAATTGGAGTAATCTTAAAAATCCTCCATATATTAAACCAGTAACAAAGCACCATAAGAAAGCAATTTTAACTTCTTTCATAATGATACAGAATAATATCAATAATAAAAACTGAATCATATATTCAGTATAAGTTATTCTTATACCAAAAACAATGGATAATACATAAGCTGGGCCATTAAGAACACTTATTCCAAAATTACTAGAAATACTTAAGGCAACAGCTAACGCAATTAGAAAAGTTCCAATAATATATAATATTTCTGAATGAATTCTTATTTTTTTCATATTAATAAATCACTTTCTGTGATTTAAAATAATCATACAAAACAGCAAGATTATTTGGAACATTCTCATCTTCACATAAATAATTTCTAATTTTTACAAAGGTATTATAAAAAATAGATGAATATGTTTCTGAACTCTTAGTATTATTATTTTCAATTCTTTTATCAATCATTACACATAATAATGCAAAACTTGGTGCTTCGCTCAAAATCTTCTTTGATTCACTTGCGATAAATGATATAATGTTATCATTTGGTTCTTCATTAATCGAAAGATTGATTTCTTTAAAATAGATACTATATCTAGTTAAATTATTCATATAATTTATCTCACCTAGATATAATTTTCTCTTCATTAAAATTGAATCAAATACTAAAGCAGTAAAATATGAATCAAAACTAGTTAAAACATCTTCTTTTTTTAATTTAAAGCGATTATCTTGTTGCATAATGTTAAAAGCATCATAAATAGTCATAGCTAAATCATTATATTCTTTTTTAAGATAATCATCACTACCTAAAATGTTCATATTTTATGCCTCCATTAAATTATTTTACCATAATTCAGTAAAAAGGTCAAGAAATAAAAAAATAAGAAGCTAAAACTTCTTATACTTCTTATTTTTTTTAATTTAATTTGACACTAGTTTCAACATTATTTAAGAAAATCTTTAAATTTGTATTATAAGTATTATCAACACTAGGATAGAAACAAACATCAATAATGATTTCTTCTCCACCTAAATTATCAACAGAAATGGAATTTGTGTTTTGTGAAAACAATGGTTCGGGAGATGTATTTTTCTCTGTGATAATTTGATAATCCTCAATTTTCTTATTAGCACTAATCTTAATGGTATCAACACCATCAAGTTTAATTGTAATATGAGCAACTATATAACAAATTGATGGATTTACTTCGTAACTACTGTACAAATCAACCGTGATGATAGAATCTTGATAAACATTAGGACGGTCTATATTAAATTCATTACTGCTTGGATTATTACTTTGACTTATTTGCGGTCTTTCTGGAGCTGCATCCCTACCTACTCCCATCTTACCATTTGATAATTTATTAAATCCAAAGATTGAAACTAATACGAATACCGCAAATACAGAGACCGAGATAGATAAACGTTTGAAGAAGATAGTCCTGTTGTGGATTCTTTCAGCATTCGATACATATGAACTATAAATTTCTTGTGGTAATGAAGGTCTAGGTGTTGGAACATCTTCAGCTAATTTCTTTAAATCGTTTTCGATATCAAACGCCATTTA
>ONHH01000111.1 GCA_900317575.1 uncultured Bacillota bacterium
AAAAGATATATAAATAAGAAAAGAATTATTTCTAAAGCAAAAGTAGGTGTCACATTTTCATTGATTGCGCCTGATGAGACTTTTTCTAGTTTTTCAAAGAGAATTGATAGTTTAGAATTAGATCTAGAATTTACTAAAGAAACATTCCCATTTCTAGATTTATTTATCAAATAAATATAGAGTAAATAAAGAGAAAATTTTATATGAACAATTTAGATGAATTATTAAAAGAATATAATAAATATAAAATGATGAATTTACATCTTGATCTATCAAGAGGTAAACCATGTATTGAACAATTAGATTTATCAATGCCAATGATGGATGTACTATCTAGTCATGTTGATTTGAAATGTGAAGATGGAACTGATTGCCGTAATTATGGAGTATTAGGTGGCATTGATGAATGTAAGAGATTATTAGGAGATATTATTGAAGTAGATCCTAAGAAGATCATTATCTTTGGTAATTCTAGCCTGAATATTATGTATAATTTAATATCAAGAAGTATGACTCATGGAATACTTGGATCTACTCCTTGGTGTAAATTAGATAAGATTAAATGGTTATGTCCTGTACCAGGTTATGATCGTCATTTTGCGATAACAGAACATTTTGGAATTGAAATGATCAATATTCCTTTATATGCTGATGGACCGGATATGGATTTAATTGAAGAATATATCAAAGATGAAAGTGTCAAAGGAATTTGGTGTGTTCCTAAATATTCTAATCCTGATGGTATTACATATTCAGAAGCAGTTGTTAAAAGATTCGCAAGATTAAAACCAGCTGCAAAAGATTTTCGTGTTTATTGGGATAACGCATATTCCGTTCATCATTTATATGATGATAATCAAGATTTCTTACTTGAAATCATCAATGAATGTGAAAGATGTGGTAATCCTGATTTAGTATATAAATTTACATCAACATCGAAAATTAGTTTTCCTGGTTCTGGTATTGCGGCTCTTGCATGTAGTGAGAATAATAAAAAAGAAATCTTAAATGATTTAAAATATCAAACAATTGGTTATGATAAAGTAAATCAATTAAGACATGTTAAATTTTTTAAAAATTTAGATGGAATAAAAATGCAAATGAAAAAACATGCTGCTATTCTTCGTCCTAAATTTGAATTAGTAGAAAGAATATTAGATGAAGAAGTAGGAGATATTGTTAATTTTACGAAACCTCATGGTGGTTATTTTATTAGTCTATATGTTAAATCTTGCGCAAAAGAAGTAGTTGAAAGTTGTAAAAAATTAGGTGTTATTTTAACCGATGCTGGTTGTAGCTATCCATATCACAATGATCCTACTAATTCTAATATTAGAATTGCGCCATCATTTCCATCAATAGATGAATTAGAACTCGCAATTAAAATCTTATGTTTAGTTATTAAGATTGAAACTTTAAAGAAAGAATATGAGAATAAATAAAAGAATTTTAATATCTTCAATTTTATCAATAATATTATTAATAATTTTAATTATTATATCTTTAATCATCTTTAAGAATTTTGATAAGATGGAAGAAAGAAGAGAATTAGAAATTAAATTTAATGAATATTATAATCAAAAATTAAATACATTTAGTATCGAAAATGAGAATATTGATAATGTAGATATTATCTTTATTGGTGATTCTTTAACTGAAGGATATGATGTCAAAAACTATTATGATGAATATCATGTCTTAAATCGAGGGATTGGTGGTGATACCACTATTCGCCTTGAGAAGAGATTGAAAATATCATTATATGATGCTCATCCTAAGTGTGTGGTTTTATTAATTGGCGGAAATAATCTTAAAACTATTTTTGATAATTATGAACGAATTATTGTAGATATTAGAAATAATTTACCAGATACTGAATTGATTCTTTTATCCCTTACATGTGAAGGTGGTAAATTTAGTAAGAACAATGAATTAATAAAGAATAATAATATTAAGATTAAAGAAATAGCTGATAGTTATCATCTATCCTTTATTGATTTATATAATCCTTTATTAGATCCTGATACTTTAGAACTAAAAGCTAGTTATACAATTGATGGAGCTCATTTAAATAAAGATGGATATGATGTAATTACTCCATTAATTAAAGAAATAATAAATGGCAAATTGAATTAAATTTGCCATTTTTATTATTTAAATTACATTTATTAATTAATTATGGTAAAATAAAATAGTAAATATAAAATTAAGGTGGTATAAATGAATTTCTTAAATAATAAATTAACATTTAAAAATGTTATTCCTTTTATCATTCCAATTATTATTATGATTATCTTAATTATTATTGGTGCTTTTTATGATTTAGATATTAATAATAAAGTAGCAGTATTAAGTAATGGTAATTATTATAGTGATTCTTCCTTCGCAAGATTCTTTGAACAAATTGGTCAATTGCCAGTATATTTAGCGATGGCAATTGGTATGGCCTTTCTTCTAAGAGGTGTTGAATATTTAAAAAATAAACCATTAAAAATTGTTCTTGCAATCTTATTTATGATTGGACTTGTTGCGGCATACACATTAATGACTAAAAGAAATTTAAAATATCATGCCGAAATGTATGGCATTTATGGTTGGCATGAATCACATAATCTTATTGTTTATGTAATGTCTTTCTTATTATCAATTATTCCAACGGTTATTACCTTACTTTTAGTCAATAGAATTAAAACAGAAAACATTATGAAATATGTCTTCTTAGGTTTAGTATTAGTACTTGCAGCTGGATTAAGTCAAATCCTTGTTCAAGGAATTAAATTAATTGGTGCAAGATTACGCTATAGAGCAATGTATGTACTAGAATATAATGGTTATTTAGATCAAGCAATTTATTATCCATTATTTAAATTTGCTCCTAGTAGAGTCTTGACTGATGAAATGATTAATTTAGGCTTTACTAAAGATGTTTTTAAATCATTTCCATCAGGACATGCTTGTGCAGCATGTATGATTATGGCTTTAGTCTTTATTCCAACAATTCTTGAATTTGAAGGAAAGAAGAAATTAATTTCTAGTATTGTATTATGGTGTGTTGCGTCAAGCTATTTAATATTAGTATGTTATGCTAGACTTGTTGCAGGAGCACATTATTTAACCGATGTATGCTTTGGTTCACTTGCAACTTATCTATGTATCTTATTTAGTTTCTTAATGATTAAGAAATTAGCAATCAGAATTTCTAAATTAATTAAAATTGAAAAGAAGGTTGAAGAATGATGAAAAAATATTTATTATTATTTCTATTAGTCTTTTTAGTTCTTTCTTCTTGTAAGAAAAAAGAGGAAGAAAGTCCTAAATATAAAGTATCATTTTATGATGGTGAAACATTATTAAGTGAACAAATGGTAGAAAAAGGAAAAGATGCAGTAGAACCAAATAAAGAAAAAGCTGGATATCAATTCTTATATTGGGATGCAATATTTACTAATGTTCAAAATGATATCATTGTTCATGGCTATTATAAAGAAGCAGTTTATACTATTCGTTATTTTGTAGATGGTGAACTATATGAAACTGAACAATTAAAATATAATGAATCAACTAATATCGCTTTATACCCATCTATGACTGGTTATAATTTTATTGGATGGGATCAAAAAGTAGAAAATGTAAAGAGTAATATGGATGTAAATGCAGTATTTGAAAAACAATCATTTAAAGTAACATTTATTGGCTATAATGATGAAGTAATCGAAATTCAAAATATTAAATATTTAGAAAGTGCTGTTGCACCAACAATTGCCAATACTGAAGATTATGAATTTATTAGTTGGGACCGTGATTTTAGTTCAATCACATCAGATCTTACAGTAAAAGCTAATTATCGGACTCTAAATTGTAAAATAACTTATATGGTAGCAGATTCTGAATATAAGCATGAATTATCTACTTTTAGAGCTGGTACTAAAACAACTCTTCCAATTCTAGAATTAGATGGTTATGATTTCTTAGGTTGGTTACTTAGTCCTTTATCAAGAACTATCTATACTGAACTTAATGAGGATTTTGTTAGTGATGTTACTTTATATGCTGCATTACTGGAAACAGAAATTCACAGTAGATTAGAACTTAAAGAAAGTGATTATCATTTTACTAGTATTAGAACTGTACCTAGTGGGGATAGAACTGTATTCCAACCAGTATTCCCAACTGATAATCCAGGAACTAGTGTTAAATTATATGATTGGAGTATTGATGATGAAAGAATCGCAAGTGTATCAGAATGGTCTAGTATCTCAATTAAGAGTACTGGTTATACTATCATTACCGCAACTCTAAAAGAAAATCCAAATATATTTGTCAACGCAATAATTCATTGTACAGCTACTTCTATTGAAGTAGTAGATGAAGAAACTGCTAATACGATTTCTTTAGTTAATGTTAAATTTGTTGATCGTGATGATACTTTAATTAAAGAAATGAAGATTATTAAAGGTGGATCATGCTATCTTCCAATTCCACCTGTCCATGAAGGCTATGCCTTCATTGGCTGGGATCATGATAATTATAATATCAATTCTGATACAACATTTAAAGCTCAATATGTAATGGGTAAAACTAATCCATATGTTGGTAAATCATTTACGATTATTGGGGATTCTATTTCAACATTCTCTAGTTATATTCCAGCAGGCTTTGCGTCATTCTATCCATATCCAACAGCTGATGTTAATGATGTTAATATGACATGGTGGATGCGAGTAATTAATAAATTAGGTGGAACCTTATTTGTTAATAATTCATATTCTGGTACTTGTGTAGCCGATGGCTCCGTTAACGCAACTAAAAACCGTTCCAGAATTATGTATAATTTATTAAATGGAGTAGCAGCTGATGTTATTTTAATCTTTATGGGTGCTAATGATACAGCTGCATCATCAATTACCCCAGATACATTTAAAGCAGGATATGTAGCAATGCTTCAGCATATCAAGGATCTATGTCCTAAATCAGAAATTATTTTGCTAACTCTTCCATCAACATCCTTCTATTCTGAATCAAGATTAATAAGTATGAATAATGTTATTAGATCTTTAGCAACATTAAATAGTTTGAAATTAGTTGAATTACAAGGTGTAAGTCTAGATGGTCATAAAGTAGATAGTGCTCATCCAGATTCATCAGGTATGGAATTAATTGCGGAAGGAATAATTAATGGATTAATTAAATAAAAAAAGAGGTATTGATTATGTTAAATAATCAATACCATTTTTTATTTGTTCATTGCGGCAGTTAATTCATTATTAAGTTTTGTCCAACCATAGAATTTCTTAGATATTGCTTTATCCTTAATTAGAATTAAACCAGGAATATCAGTACCTTCTTTAGTAGCAGTTCCTAAAACGCTAAGAATATCTTTATTAGCTGCATCATCATAATTCATTCCATAGATTGGATATTTATCGGAATGAGTTCTTGCGTAATTGGCATATTCAATTACTAAATCATCATACCAATCATTAATTTCAAATTTAGTTGAATAAATATAAATATAATAATTATTGCTATTATCTTCAGCCTTATAGCCTTTTTCATCTAAATAAGTAGCATAAGTAGTTTGCTTCATTTCACTTAAACTAGATATTTTAAATGGTTCACCAATATTAATCCAAACAAAGACAATTGCTGCTACAACAATTAATCCAAGTCCTACATAGAATAAGATCATACTAAGACCTAATTTGTTATTTTGTTCTTGATTCATAATTCACCTTCATTATTTCATTAATTGATTTAAATAATTTTTTGTTTCTGTTACGGGTCTTTCCGTATTATAATCAGATATTACTTTTATTAATTGATGATTTTTAATTACTAATAAACTAGGAGTAGATTTAACTTTAATTTTAGTATAATCAGTAGTATTCATCATATCTGATGGATATGATTCGCTACTTAAAAGGCAAATCTTCTTGTTTATTGAAAGATTAATCGATAAACCATATAATTGCATTGCAGTAGAATTATCTAACGAATATTTAGAATATTCATCCATAATATCTTTAAGTTTATCGCAATTCTCACAATTTGTTTGATAACATACTACTAAATATTCACCATTTAAGCTTAATACATTTTCATAAGTTATCTTAGGCAAATCATCATAATTAAAATTAGATTTACAATTAGTACATAATAATAATACTAATAATAAAAAAAGATAATTAAAATTCTTTAATAATTTCATAATATTCTAACTTTCCTTTTAATAGTATACCATAAATAATGATAAATTTCAACTTTAATTACTTAACAAATCAATTGACATTAATGTGAAATTCGTGTATAATATTATAGCAATGGAGTAATACTCAAGAGGCTAAAGAGGCACGCCTGCTAAGTGTGTAGACTGGGTGACTGGTGCGAGGGTTCGAATCCCTCTTACTCCGCCATTTTTTGAAATCTGTAAGTCTTTTAGTAAGGCTTATTTTTTTAATTTTATAGGGTATTTTAGCTAAATATGGTTAGAATATCCTATTTTTTATACATTTATGAAACATTTAGATTTAATGACTATAGAAGACTAACCACGGACTCAAACCAATAATAGATAATATTGAAATGGCAGAACACTATTGTAAACAGTTACCTAGTTATTTATTATTAACGCGAAATGTAATGAAAACAGGATATTTGAAAGATGAAAAGCTATTAACATCCATACAAATAAATATTTGTGATTTAGTAAGTGAAATCGGACGTGAGTCAGAGTTTGTTATTTATAATAATAGAATGAAAATTTCAAATGAGTGCAAAAAGGAATATCTTGAAAGACTTATTAAAATTGAAGAGTTAGTATTTGTAAAGGATAATGACTATGGTTATCATGCTGTATCAACAATTTTTAATAATATAGAACTAGCAAAATTAGAAATCAAAACTACTAATAAAGAAGATGTAGTTATTAGTTGTTTCAATAATATTATTAATGCGGTTAAGTATATTGTTAATTTTAAACCTCATAAAATCCAATCACCGTTTATGAATAATATAGAATGTACTAAAATTTGTGGATACTCAAGTGTATTGGGTAATTTGAAAAACAATATTTTAAAAGAATTAAATAAAGATTATTTTAATCAATATACAAATTATGAAGAATATATGATGCTGTTAAATATAGTGAATAAAATAAAATAATAAAAATAGTGTGAATGCCTATAAAAAAGTGCAAATTGTGTCTAAAACTCCCTAAAAAAAAGTGCATAAAACACTTGAAACTCATTATAAAAAAGTATATAATTTATATAATTAAAATTGACTGATAAATAAAAGATTTGATAAACACGAGAGGTAGGAAAATGGAAGAAATTGAACTTCAAAAAGTTGATAAGGGCACTCCTCTTGCAGAGGACTTACTGAACTTTGTAAAGAACTTCTCCTGGTTAGAT
>ONHH01000109.1 GCA_900317575.1 uncultured Bacillota bacterium
AATAAGACAGATACTTTACAAAAAGAATTATTAGCTAATATTACTCATGATTTAAAAACTCCTTTAACTTTAATCATGGGTTATGCAGAAATGATGAAAGATATTCCTGAAGAAAATACACCAGAGAATTTTGAATTGATCGTTAATGAAGTTAATCGTTTAAATGAATTAGTTAATGATTTGATTCCTTTAACTAAACTTCAAGCTGGTACCGAAGTATTTAATATTGAAGATTATAATTTAACAGCTGATCTTAAATCAATTGTAGAAAGACAGAATAAATTAATTGAAAATCAAGGCTTTAATATTGAATTTAATTATGACTCTGAAGTAATTATTGCGGCTGATCCAGTAAAGATTGAACAAGTTATTTATAATTTCATTACTAACGCAATTAATTATAGTGGAGAATCACGAAAGATTGAAATTAATCAAGTAATTAATGATGATAAAGTGAGAATTAGTGTTAAAGATTATGGGGTAGGTATTAGTGAAGAAGATCTACAATATGTATGGAATCGCTATTATCGAGTAGATAAAGGACATAAGCGTAGTGTTAAAGGTAGTGGCTTAGGTCTAGCAATTTCTTTAGAGATTCTTCAATACCATAAATTTGAATATGGTGCTGAATCAAAATTAGGAGAATATAGTATATTCTATTTTGAAGCACCAATAAAAAATAGGAAAGAGTTATGAAAAAGATTTGGATATTTTTAGTTTTAATGGGAATGATCTTTATTACATCTTGTTCAAAGATTAAAAATGTAGAAATTAATGAAGTAGTTAATCATGTAACTAATGAAATTACGACTAAGACAGTTGATGTAAAAGATTATTCAATTGAAGATGTAGAAGATGCAATCATTACTTGTATTGAAAAAGTAGAAGATGCGGTTATTGGCATTAGTTTAAAAAGAGAAGTGGTTCATGAAGTAAATGATACTAATTATGTTTATTATGATACTGAATCATTAGGTAGTGCAGTTATTTATAAAAGAATTGAAAATAAAGATGATGGAGGAACTATTACCTCATATACTTATTACGCATATACTAATGAACATGTAGTTACTAGTGAACAAACTGCTTATAATCATAAAGCTTTTGCGTATATCAAACAAAATGATGTTGAAGTTGAAGTAGAAGTATTAGGAAAAGATAAGAAATTAGATGTTGCGGTAATAAAATTCGATACTTATTTATTAATTGAACCCGTAAAACTAGCTGATAGTGATAGTGTTAAGAAGGGATCAATTGTTGTTGCGATTGGTAATCCTGAAGGCTTTGCATATTATGGATCATCTACTAAAGGTATTATCTCTAATGTCCATGTTAAAAAGAGTGTTGATACTGATAGTGACGGTGTAAATGATTTTGTATGTGAATATGTACAAACTGATGCAGCTATTAATCCAGGTAATAGTGGTGGTGGATTATTTTTATTAGATGGAACTTTAGTCGGAATTCCTTCATTAAAATTAGTATCTAATAATATTGATAATATGGGATTTGCGATACCATCAAATATGGTAAGAATTGCGGCAGAAGAATATCTTGAAAAAGGACTTGAAATCATTAGACCACATTTAGGTGTTATCTGTACAGCTATTCGTAATTGTCCATCATCATTTATGATTAGTAATGAAATCTATCAATGGCCAAATATTTATGATGGTGATGAACCATATGGTGTTTATATTTCTAAAGTTACTGGTTTAGGTAGTTTAGTAGGTTCAGGAATAGAGGAAAAAGATATCATTTTAAAGATTGATGGTGAAAAAGTCATTGAAAGTAATGATATTAGTGCAAAACTTAATAGTTTAGATATTTATGAAATAGGAGATAAGGTTACTTTAACATACTATTCTCATACAGATAAAGTAATAAAAGATGTTGAGGTAATATTAAAACAAGAATAATGGGACGTGTAATCTTTCATATCGACATGAATTGTTTCTTTGCAAGCTGTGAAATAGCTGAAAATCCTTCTTTAAAAGGAAAGAAGGTCGTTGTTGCGAGAGACACTATAGATAAAAGAGGAATGGTGCTTGCAGCATCTTATGAAGCTAAAGCCTTAGGTATTTATACAACTCAACCTCTATATGATGCGATAAGAAAGGTTAAGGATTTAGTAATTGTTAACCCTCGTCATGAACTATATGAAGAATATTCAGAAAGATTCTTTGATTATTTCTTTAAAGTAACACCTCTTGTTGAACCAGGTAGTATTGATGAAGCATATTTAGATGTAACTGATTGCGTAGAAGATAATAAATATTATGAATTAGCTCAAGAAATGCAAAATGATATCTTAGAATTGTTTAATTTACCTTGTAGTATTGGAATTGCGCCTAATAAATTTCTTGCGAAAATGGCTTCAGATATGAAGAAACCATTAGGAATTACTATTTTAAGAAAAAGAGATATCGAAGAAAAATTATGGCCTTTACCAATGAAGGATATGTTTGGGGCAGGAAAGAAGACTTGTCAATTATTAGAAACTATCGGAATTAAAACTATTGGTGATTTAATTCATTATCCTGATTATAAAGATTTAGAGACTTTACTTGGTCCTTCTCAAGCTCAATATTTAATTTATCATGCTAATGGTAATGGTTCAACAGTTATTGATCCTAATCGATTTCTTGATTCTTCATCAATAAGTAATGCGCATACTTATGATTATGATGAATATAATCAAGAACATATTAAATCATTAATCAAATATTTATGTAATAATGTTCAGTTACGAATGCAAAATAAAGGATATTTAGCGCAATCTTTCCGTTTAAATATTCGTTTTAATAATTTTGATAATGTTTCTAAATCAGTTACGATTACTAAACCTACATCATCAGCA
Organism: uncultured Bacillota bacterium; assembly: GCA_900317575.1. Taxonomy (GTDB): domain Bacteria; phylum Bacillota_I; class Bacilli_A; order ML615J-28; family CAG-313; genus UBA1737. The sequence goes on from ONHH01000109.1 coordinate 2,861, forward strand.
CTAGAAATGTATAATTATTATTTAGGATTATATGATGAATTATCGGATCCAACAATTGGTGTAAGGCTGGTAAGTGTTGCGGCTACTAAATTTAGTAAAGCTGAAGAAGGTAATGTTCAATTATCAATCTTTGATGAATTAGATAAAGAAAATCAAGAATTAGAAGTAAAGAATTTAATTAATAGTATTAATTCTAGTATTGGTAAGGAATTATTAATTAAAGGAATTAAAAAGTGAAATAATGTCTATTTTACTTGAATAAATTATTAAATTAAAGTATAATATAATAGATATAAAGATATTCTTTTGGTGAAGAATCTGACAAATTCTGAGAAAGACGTCATAACGCGTTAAGTAATAATTGAGAGTGGTAAATCCAAACTGAGGTGGTACCGCGTAAGTAATGTTACGTCCTTAGGTTTATGTGTTTACCATTTTTTTTAAAAATTGGAGGAGTTTTATGCGTATTAATAAAATAAAAGGAACCCTAGATTTATATGGTAAAGATATTGAAATGTATCGATATATCGAAAATACTGCTTGTTCTTTAGCAAAGAAATTTGGTTATGAAGAAATGATGACACCAATGTTTGAAGAAACAGAAGTATTTATTAGAACATCGGGTGAAAGTAGTGATATCGTAACTAAAGAAATGTATACTTTTAAAGATCGTGGAGATAAATCTTTAACTTTACGTCCTGAAGCAACAGCTGGTATTTCTCGAAGCTTTGTTGAAAATAAATTATATGCTAATCCTGGTTTAAAAAAATATTATTATATTGCTCAAGGATTTAGATGTGAACGTCCACAAGCTGGTAGATATCGTCAATTTACCCAATTTGGGGTTGAAGCATTAGGTAAGGAATCGGCATATCTTGATGCTGATGTTATTTATTTTGGTTCAGCCATTCTTAATAAATTAGGAATTAAGAATTATAAATTAAAAATTAATACCTTAGGCAGTAAAGAAGGAAGAAGCACATATTCTAAAATTTTAAAAGAATATTTTATGAAGAATATTGATTGTATGTGCGATGATTGTAAGAAACGTGTAGAAACTAATCCATTAAGAATTCTCGATTGTAAAATTGATCGTAATAATCCAGTCTTAATTAATGCGCCAAAGATTCAAGATTATTTAAGTGAAGAAGATAATAATCGATTCCAGAAAGTTTTAAATATCTTAACAGCTTTAGGTGTTAAATATGAAGTTGATGCTAATTTAGTTCGCGGACTTGATTATTATAACCATACTGTATTTGAATTCTTATATGATAATCCGGAATCACCATTAAATAATCTTGCGATTCTCGCAGGTGGTAGATATAATGGATTATCGAAGGAATTTGATGGACCAGACACTGATGCGATTGGTTTTGGTATGGGAATTGAAAGAAATATGTTAGTCTTAGATGAATTAAATCTTTATCAAGAAAAAGATTATAAGATTGATGTTGTTATTGTAAATGTTGGAGAAGAATCAAAGCTTGAAGCTTTAAGAATGGCTAATTATTTAAGAAACAATAATGTTAGTTGTGAGATTGATTATGAATCCAGCAATTTAAAACCACAATTTAAATTATGTGAAAGAACTAATACACCTTTAATTATTATTATTGGTGAAGAAGAGATTAATAAGGGCATCTTTAAACTTAAGGATACTCGTGATAGAAGCGAAAAAGAATTAAAAATTGAAGAATTAAATGAATTATTCAAGATTGAAGGAGAAAAATATGCGTACCAAAAATAATGGTGAATTAAGACTTAGTGATGTAGGAAGTAAGGTTACTCTATGTGGATGGGTGGCTAAGAAAAGAGATTTAGGTGGACTAGTTTTTATTGATTTAAGAGATCGTTGGGGTATTACTCAAATTGTCGTTCAACCATCTAATCCTAATTATGAAACTGCATTTAATTTAAAGAGTGAATATGTAATTATGGTTGAAGGTAAGGTTATTGAAAGAGAAAATAAGAATAAAAACCTTCCAACTGGTGATATTGAAGTTGAAGCTGATACTTTAAAAGTATTATCAACAGCAGAAATGCCACCACTACTTATTCAAGATAATACAGATGCGTTAGAAGATACAAGACTTAAATACCGTTATCTAGATTTAAGAAGACCTTCAATGCAAAAGAATTTAATATTACGTCATCGTGCAGCTATGTCAATCCGTAATTATTTTGATGAACATGAATTTATTGAAGTGGAAACACCTGTATTTGGTAAATCAACACCTGAAGGTGCTCGTGATTTCTTAGTTCCATCACGTGTTCATAAAGGTTGCTTCTATGCTTTACCACAAAGTCCTCAATTATATAAACAATTATTAATGGTTGCGGGAATGGAAAGATATTTACAAATCACTAAATGTTTCAGAGATGAAGATTTACGTGCTGACCGTCAATTAGAATTTACTCAAGTCGATGTTGAAATGAGCTTTGTCGATGAACAAGATGTTCAAGATATGATTGAAGGATTACTTGTAAGAGTATGGAAAGATACTCTAAATATGGATATTAAGACTCCATTCATCAGAATGAGTTGGGATGATGCCATGAATAATTATGGTTCTGATAAGCCTGATACTCGTTTTGAAATGCTTCTTAAAGATATTAGTGATGTAGCCGCAAATACTGAATGCTCATTCTTTAAAGATAATATCAATAATGGTGGAAGAGTAAAATGTATTGTTGCGAATGCTGCTACTAAATATTCAAGAAAAGAACTTGATCGTTTAACAATGCTAGCGAAAAAATACCATGCAGGTGGTCTTGCATGGCTAAAGCTTGAAAATAATGAATTAAGCGGTAGTGTTGCTAAATTCTTTAATGAAGATAATAAGAAGGCTTTAATTAATAAATTAGGCTTAGTTGATAATGATTTAGTATTAATTGTATCTGATAAATTAGCTAATTGTAATACAGCACTAGGTGCTCTAAGATTAACTCTTGGTAGAGAATTAGATATGATTGATAATGATAAATTTAATTTCTTATGGGTAGTAGATTGGCCACTATTTGAATTTAGTGAAGAAGAAAATCGTTGGGTTGCAGCTCATCATCCATTCACTTCTCCTAAGAATGGTCATGAAGATTTATTACTTACTGATCAAGAACATTGCCATGCTAAAGCTTATGATATTGTCTTAAATGGTTATGAATTAGGTGGTGGAAGTATTAGAATCCACGATCAAAATATTCAAGATAAAATGTTTAAAGCTATTGGCTTAACAGAAGAAGAAATTAAGAATAAATTTGGTTACTTTGTTGATGCATTAAAATTTGGTACACCTCCACATGGTGGACTTGCTATTGGCTTTGATAGGCTTGTTATGCTTCTTACTAAAGCAAACAATATTCGTGAAGTAATTGCCTTCCCTAAAGTAAATAGTGCTAAGTGTTTAATGAGTGGAGCTCCTACTGAAGTTACTGAACAACAATTAGATGAATTAGGCATTCAAATTAAACATGAATAAAGAAATCTTAAAATATATTGTTGTACTTCTAGCTGTTGGGATCTTTACATTGGTTTTTATTATTAATCGTAAGGTTAAAGGACCTAATTATACCCCTGAAGAAGATGAAATGTGTGGAAAATGTACTAATGTTCTCTGCAAAAGAAGTAAAAAAGAAACAAAGAATTGTGAGGAATTAAATAATGAGCAAAAGTAAAAAATATATTTCATGGGATGAATATTTTATGGGTGTAGCTATGCTATCATCGATGAGAAGCAAGGATCCTAATACTAAAGTTGGGGCTTGTATTGTCAACCCTAATAAAAGAATTGTAGGTATTGGTTATAATGGCTTTCCTCGTGGATGTAGTGATGATATCTTTCCATGGGAAAGAACAGGTAATAATTTAGATACTAAATATCCATATGTTGTTCATGCAGAACCTAACGCAATTCTAAATTCGACATCTAATCTTACTGACGCAACTCTCTATGTTACTTTATTTCCATGTAATGAATGTGCAAAATTAATCATACAGTGTGGAATTAGTGAAATAGTCTATTTATCAAAAAAATATGAAGACACTGATTCTTTTAAAGCATCATTAAGAATGTTTGAAGCAGCTAATGTTAAATGCCGTCAAATGGATGTTCCTAATCTAAAATTAACTTATGAATAAGATTATAAAAAGATTTAGTATCCTTTTTATCTTATCTATTGCTTTCTTTATTACTTCTTTAACCTTATTAATTATTCCATCACATTATGATTTAATTGTTCCCGCATCGACTTATGATATTCGTAATGTTTATTCATTTGAGGGTGTTGATACTACAGATGTTAATGTTAATAGTGTATCAGTTTATTCTTATTATGAAATATCGATGTTAAATTATATAGTATCTAATCTTAATCCTTATGCAGTTATTGATGAGCATAATGATTATGTGATTACTAGTAATGATTATGCAATGTCCTCAGGAAATATTCAAAAGATTGTGAGTGTTAATAATTCTTTAATATGTGGATATAAAAAAGCTGGTAAAGATATTAAATATTATTTTAGAGGGGATATTGTTCATACTATCTTCTCTGGAGCAACAATTTATTTTCAAATTGGTGATATTATAACGGAAGTAGAAGGAACTAAGATTACCGAAGAGATTAATGTCAATCGAATAATTATTGAAAAATATGGAGTTATTGAGATTGATGGAGCATATTATTTAAATTTAAATAAGGATGATATCTTAAATTTTAAATTACTAAGAAATAATGAAGAATTAGAAATTAATGTGAAACCTCTTTATTATGAAGAAGGAAATTTAAAAATATATATTTTAGGTATCAATACCTATGATTGCTATGGAATTGATAGTGAAAATACTACTCCTAAATATCATATTAATTATCCGGATTCTTATGGGCCATCTGCTGGATTTATGCAAGCATTATTTATTTATGATGCCTTAAGCAAAGAAAAATTAACTAAGGATTTAAAAATAGTGGGAACCGGAACCATTGATATAAATGGTAATGTTGGTTCTATTGGTGGTGTTGAATCAAAATTAGTAGCAGCTGAAGCAAGTCATGCAGATATCTTTTTTGTTCCTGAAGCAAATTATCAAGAAGCTTTACAACGTTATAATAAACATAATTATAAACTAGATTTAGTTAAAGTTAAGACTTTCGATGATTGTCTAAATTATTTAAGACAATTAAAGGGGGTAACTGTATGAAATTAAAGAAGTTTATAAATGATTGTAAAGAAGAACTAAAAGAATTTAATGATTATCCATTATTAAATAAAAAACCAGCCATTATTAGTCTGATTATTATTGGTGCTAGTATTTTATTGGGATTAAGTTTTATCTTTTTTACCATTATTCTTAATAATTATGGTTCAAAGGTTAATTTTATTATAATCTGTTTGTTGATTTTTATCCTTGCAGTAATATTATATGCAGTATTATTTTCCTTATATTATATGTTTTTAGAAACTAGTTTAAAAGAGACTAAAAATATAAAATTCTTTCGATATTTTATCTATGCTCTTTTAGATTATCGTTATATAGTTGTAATATTTGCAGCTGTAATTGTATTTTATTTTATTGTTACGGGATTTTTTTAGAAAGTATTGGGATTAATTATGAAAAAAATCAAAATTAATATATGGTCAGTTATCATTTCTATCGCAAGTGTTATTTTACTTGTTGGTCTTGATCAATTAACTAAGTTTATCGCAAGTCATAATGAAACTCTATTAAATGGTGAAAAGATTATCTTTATAAAACATTTATTAAGCTTTTATTTGACTTATAATAAAGGTGCAGCCTGGAGTATATTAACTGGCAAAAAAGTTTTATTAGTATCAATATCAGTCGTTGCGTCAATCGGATGCTTAGCTTTAATTACTTTAACTAGTGACTTTAAGAAGAATTGGTTATATTCTTTAAGCATTGTTTTAATTACTGCTGGAGCAATTGGTAATTTAATTGATCGTGCCTTCTTTGAAGAAGGGGTAATTGATTTTTTAAATTTTGAATTTATGGATTTCCCAATCTTTAATGTAGCTGATAGTATGCTGACAGTAGGCGCTGTACTTCTTGCGGTATATTTTGTATTCTTTTCTAGTAAAAAAGAAGAGAAGAAAGAAGAAAAGATAGAAGAAGATGAGACAACAAATGAAATAGTTGAGGAAGAAAAAGATGGATGCGATCAAACTAATAGTCAGTGAAGATGATGAATTAAATCGTTTAGATAAATTTATTGCGGGAGTATATGAAGATATCACTCGCAGTCAATTGAAGTATTATTTTGATGAAGATAAGATTAAAGTAAATAATAAAATTGTTAAACCTAGTTATCCAGTTCAAATTGGTGATGAAATAATTATTGAAGAACGAAATAATCGTAATAATTATTTAGATGCTGAAGATATTCCTCTAGATATTTTATATGAAGATGATGATATTATTGTTATCAATAAAAAAAGCGGAATGGTAGTCCATCCTGCTCCTGGTCATTATGAAGGTACACTTGTTAATGCATTATTATTTCATTGCAGTAGCTTATCAGATTTAGGTGGAGGAAGCCGTAGTGGTATTGTCCATCGTATCGATAAAGATACATCTGGTTTACTCGTTGCATGTAAAAATAACAAGGCTCATCGTTTTCTTGCTGATCAATTTAAGAATAAAAATGATATTGAAAGATATTATTATGCGATTGTATCGGGAGTTATTCCTCATAATTTAGGTAAAATTAATGCTCCAATCGGTCGTGATCCTAATAATCGTCAAAAACAAGCGGTTGTTAGTGGAGGAAAAGAAGCAATTACTCATTTTGAAGTACTTGAACGTTTCCATAATCATACATTAATTAAATGTCGATTAGAAACTGGCCGTACTCATCAGATTAGAGTTCATATGGCTTATATTGGTTATCCAGTATTAAATGATCCTTTATATGGCATTAAGAAACAGACAACGGAATTTGGTCAATATTTACATGCTAAGACTTTAGGATTTATCCATCCAACTACTTTACAAAAGATGTCATTTGATTCGGAATTACCAATTGAATTTCAAGAGAAGTTAGAAGAACTTCGTAATAATTAAAAAAAGCATAGGAATTCCTATGCTACTTTTCATTAAACATATTCCCTTGTTTCAATTTAGAAATGGGATTAGTTTTAAAATATTCTTTTACTCTTTCAGTGTTTGCAAATTTTAATTTCGCAACATTAGTGAATTCATTATAACCATGAGCTCTAATGAAGGATATAGCAGTTTTATCTACTTCTGGTCCTGCTCCTTTTAATAATTCAATCTTATATTCAGTTGATAATCGTTTTAATTCTTTTAAGAAGGCTACTCGAGCAAGAATAGAACTTGCTGCAACCGCAATGTTCTCACTTTCCCCTTTAGGTACCATAGTGATATTTGTTATGACATCACTTCGACCTTCTAAATATTTAAAATAATTCTCTTCTGATGCAAATTGATCCATGATTATCGCATCATATGGAGTATTTCCAATCTTTTTTAAGAGATTATTGATGGCTTTATTATGTAAAATTGCCTTTAAGAGATTAAAATTCTGATGTTCAGGCTTTAAATGATTTAATTTAGCTGGTTCTAAGAAGATAATTGAATAAGGAATAATTTCCGAAATCTTAACTCCTATTTCAATTACTTGTTTATCAGTTAATAATTTAGAATCTTTTACCCCTAATTGTTGAAGTGTTTGAATCTTATCTTTGGTGACAAGTGATGCGCAAACCGTAATTGGACCGAAATAATCACCAGTTCCGACTTCATCACTACCAATAGCAGAGATATTAAAATAATCATTCTTTTTAGTATCACATACTTCATCAATAGGTAAATCATATTTTTCAGCCCAGATTTTATATTCTAAGGCTTCATTATCCCCTTGAAAAAGAACAACATTAGTTTTATAGAAAGTAATTGTTGTTTTATTTAATTTCATTCTAGCGATAACATAAGGATTATTATTATAAGAAATATAACCCTTATAATAATCGAGCATTTCTTGGAATTGCTCAGGAGTTGCTTTAATTTTGTGTGTTGAATTTAATTTTTCTTGCATAAAAAAGCCTCCTCTCATTTTATTATAACAAAAAAAACGAATAAAAAGTTAAAAAAGTATAATTTTCTTTGAATTGAGGTGATTTAATGGCTAAAATCAATCGTTATTATAAGAAATTAGAAATTGATGAGATATTCTCAATGCTATCTAATATTGCAATCCTTCCTAATATTAAGGAAGAATTTTTGAATATGGAAGAAATTAATGATTTAGATACAATCAAAATTGAATACCAAAAAATTGATGAAGCAATGCAAATCACTAATTCATATGAAAGAAGTCCAATCTATGTTAATAATAATCTGAATCCTTATCTAGATTTAGCAATTAAGAATAGTATATTAGTACCAACCGAATTATATGATTTTGTTAGATTGTTTAATACAATTAATGCTAATAAGAAATTATTAATTAGTATTCAAAAGAATGGCACCTATTTTAAATATTATCAAGAATTAGTTGATCAATTACAAATTAATCCAACACTTGAGAAATTATTAAAGAAATCGATTGATTTTGATGGTAATATTTTAGATGATGCTAGTCCGGAATTAAAAAGAATTCGTAATAAGATTAGAAATATTGATGATCGAATTAAGGATAAGATTCAAGAAGTAATTAAAAAGAATGCTAGTATGCTAAAAGATTCAGTCGTTGTATTAAGAAATGACCGATATTGTTTAAGTATTAAGACGGAATTTAAGAATAGCTTTAAAGGAATATTACATGACATGTCTAATACTAATCAGACATGTTTTATGGAACCAATAGTTGTTGCAGAACTTGCTAATGAGAAGGAAAAACTCTTCAATGATGAGAAAATGGAAGAAGAAAAAATCCTTAAGCAATTAACAGAAGAAATAGCTAATAATTATGATTTATTAAGCTTAGATTTTGAACTTGTATGTATACTAGATCGTCTATTTACAAAAGCAGTTTTTGCAAGAAATATTGATGCATCAATTGTTAATATCAATATTGATGGTAAATTAGATCTTGTCAATGCTAGACATCCATTATTAAAAGTGGAAAAAGTTATTCCTAATAATGTTAAATTTGATGAAGATTATTTAGGCATTATTATTACTGGTCCGAATACTGGTGGTAAAACTGTATTATTAAAGACAGTTGGTTTACTTTCTTTAATGGTTAAATTTGCTTTACCTATTCCGGCTGATAGAAGTAGTAATGTGATGATTTATGATCATATTTTATGTGATATCGGTGATGATCAATCAATTCAAGAGAATTTATCGACTTTTTCATCACATATGCGTAAATTAATTAATATTGTAAATACTGCTACTCCTAATTCATTATGTTTATTTGACGAAATTGGAAGTGGAACAGATCCTGAAGAGGGTAGCGCAATAGCTGAAAGTGTTCTTGATTACTTTGTTAATAAGAAGATTTCTTTTATCGCAACTACCCATTACCCATCTTTAAAAGCTTATGCTTATACTAAAGAATATGTAATTAATGCATGTATGGCCTTTAATGATCAATCATACACACCTACTTATGAATTAATTATAGGTCAAAGTGGATCTAGTAATGCATTGTCGATTGCAAAATCATTAGGTCTAAGAAAAGATATAATTAATAAAGCAAGTAAGCTTATAAGTGATGATTCAACAAGAAAGCAGATTAAAGACATTGAAAAGATTAGTCAAAATCTTTATGAAAGAAGCCATGAATTAGATCGATTGATCGAAGATAATCAAAATAAAGAAAAAGAATTTGATAAATTAATTGCTAATATTGATAAAACTAAAGATCAAATCTTATTAAAAGCCCATAATGAAGCTAATCAAATCCTAGAAAATGCCCAAAATGAAGCTGAAAAACTAATAGATGAAATCAAAGAAGTTAAGAATAAGAATTTAATGCTTCATGAAGAAATTGCTTTAAAAGGTAAGATAAATGCCTTAGATGAGAAGAAGAGTGCACCAAAGGTTAAAGCAAAAAAACAAATTAATCGGGAACTTAAAGTTGGAGATCGAGTCTTTGTTGTAAGTTATGAACAATTTGGTACAATATCTAGAATAAATCGTAATCATACTTATGCAGTTGAAGTAGGTAATATTACCATTAACGCAACTCTTGATATGCTAGAATTAGCTGATATTGAAAAACCAGTAGTTCATAATGTTGTTTATGAAGCTGATAATACGAAAAAACATGTTTCTTTAACTCTTGATCTAAGAGGTATGCGCTATGATGAAGCAAAAGAAGCTTTAGATAAATATATTGATGAATTAATTGTCGCAAATCTTTATTCGGCTACTATTATTCATGGCTATGGAACGGGAACTTTAAGAGAATTAGTTCAATCTTATCTATCTAAGAATAAATATATCGATTCTTTCCGCTATGGTGAAGGCGGAGAAGGTGGATTCGGTGTAACCATTATCAATTTAAAAAGAGGTAATAAATAATGATTAAAAATCTTGAAGAATTAAAGAAATTAATCCAAGAACAAGAATGTTTTCTTTTATTACTTCAAACTACTTGGTGTCCAATGTGTAGAATTATGGAGAATACATTATATGAATTTAGTGAAATCCATAATATTCCTCTTTATCAAGTAAATATTGAAGAAGCTAAAGATATTCGGCGTTATTTTAAGATCGATGCCACGCCAAATCTCTATATTTATAAAAATCATCAAATATTTAGTTCAATTATTGGCAATCATGATTTAGAAGAAATAGAAAAACTCTATTCTGGTGCTAAAGAAAATTAAACATATTGTTTTCATTATTTTAAAAAATATGATATAATAAGGCGAGTAAGAAAGAAGGAATTATGTGAATAACAAAATAGAAATTATTAGTTATAAACATAATGGTGTTCTTCATCGTGTTTGGCAATATGCATATGCAGTCCGACAAACTAGTGATATGCTAGTGGTAGTAAATGAACTTACTAATGTTATCGATGGTGATGGTCGCCGTTGGCGTACTAAAGAACCAGCAGTATGGTACTTTTTCAAGGATTGTTGGTATAATATTGTATGCATGTTACGTAATAATTCCATTTATTATTATTGTAATCTTAGTTCACCTTATGTTAAGGATTCTGAGGGAATTAAGTATATCGATTATGATTTAGATGTAAAAGTCTTTCCAAGTGGGGATAAAATTATCCTCGATCGTGATGAATTTGAATTCAATCAAAAGGATTATAATTATTCAGAAGAACTTATTCAAATAGTAGAGAATGAGATGAATCAATTACTTAAAAAAATTGATGAAAAACAAGCTCCATTCTATCCAGAAATTGTACTCAAGGATTATCAAATCTACTTAAATTTGAAACAACAAATGAATCGTAAGAAGAAAAAATTGACTCCACAGAACAAAAAAAATTTGTAAAATGATTGATAAATCATTTACCTTTTTTTATACTATTATTTCCTAGAATTAATTGATAAAATTTATAACTAAATCCAAGAAATTTATTAAATTTTTATAATCATTTTTTTACCATTTTTATAATAAATATGTTATAATATATATGAGGTGAAATAAATGACTAAAAGTGAATTAATTCGTCGTATTCATGATGAATCCAATTATAATTTTAGCAATATTGAAGAAATAGTTGATCTATTCTTAAATAATGTTATTAATGGCTTAAAAGAAGATGGTAAAGTTGTAATCAGTGGCTTTGGTACTTTTGAAAGATTTTATCAAGAAGGCTATATTGGTGTTAATCCATCAACTGGTGAACAAATAAAAGTCGAAGGCTGTTATAAAACTAGATTTAATATCAGTAAAAAAGTAAATGGAGAACTTAAAAATAAATAATTTAATTAGATAATAAGCATCATGTTGTTTTAAAATGCTATTATATATAAAAAAATTACAAGGTAATGAGAAATAATACCTTGTAATTTTTTATTATCGAGAAAAGATTAAGATTAGAATTGATATTCCATTAATTGCTGCATGTGTTAGGATTGATACTAAGAGATTTCTTTTACCTAAAATGTAGGTTAATCCTAATCCCAGACCCATTAAGGAATAAGAAATAATAAAGAATAATTCGTTAACTACATCACCAATTCCGGCAAATCCAGTTAAAAAGTCAATAAAGGCAGAAAAAGTAGGGCTCATAACATGGATGAAACCAAAGATAAGAGCTGATGCGATAAGAGCAGCTAAATTATTTTTAAAGAATGAAAAAACTACTTTTCTAAATATTAATTCTTCAACAATTGGTGCCATAATGACTGTTGTTATAATAGTAACAATTAGACCAAAAGAACCTGAATTAAAGATTTGTTCAATTCCTTCTTGATTAGTGGAGGTACCACCATTACCTAAAAGAGCTTCAATGACAGAACCTAGAACGTTTCCAACATAGACAATTAGGATACCAGCAAGAGACCATATAAATAATTTTGGTTGAATAGTTATAAAATCTTCTTTAAATTCTTTAAATAATACTAATATAATAATTAAAGTAAGAAGTGAATAAATGATGATTTCTAAAAGTGGATTTAAATTTACTACCATCAAATTATAGACTTCTTTATCAAAAGCATCAGAATCAGGATTTATTGTATCTGGACTGATGCCATTTTTTATTAAATATGAACTTACAAAGATTGGTGATAAGATATGAGGTAGGATAAGCATTATTCCAATATAGCAAAGGATTGCGATAACACCTTTCTTTATAGATACCTTTCCTGCCTGATTAGTAAATAATTCATTATTTGGATGAACTAGATTAGCTGTAAGAATAGCAGCTATAAAAAATATTAATAAAAATATTGATTGTGCAAGAATTTTAAACATATAATTTCTTCCTTTTTACTATAGATATTATACCAAATTCTCATCCTTTCGTCTAGATATTAAAAACTTTTTTTTGACAAATATGTAAAAATATGGTAAAATAACCAAGGTGATTAAAATGAAAATATTATTAGCTACAACGAATGATGGAAAATTAAAAGAAATGAAGGAGCTTTTTTCTAAAGCAAAGATTAAAAACTTAGAATTAATTTCCTTAAATGACTTACCTAAAGTAGAAGAACCAGTTGAAGATGGTCATACCTTCTTTGATAATGCTTATATTAAAGCAGTATATTATTTTAATAAATTTAGAATTCCTACTATTAGTGATGATTCTGGTTTACTTGTTAAAGCATTAAATTATGAACCAGGAATTCGTACTGCTCGTTATGCAATGCAACCTGGTGAAAAGACCGATCCAGTAAAGAATTATACTTTATTATTATCAAAAATGGAAGGAAAAACTGATCGTAGAGCTTGTTTTAAGACTTCAATGCTATTTTATGATGGCAAGATTCTTATTTCCAGTGAAGGAAAGATGTATGGTTTAATTGCGGATGCGCCATCAGGAAAGAATGGATTTGGATATGATCCAATCTTCTATATTCCAAAATTTGGTAAGACTGTTGGATGTATGACTGATGAAGAAAAAAATAAGATTAGTCATCGTGCTAAAGCAAGTAAGGTTCTTATTGAAAAATTAGAAGTATATTTTTAAAATATTTAGCATTTAACTTTACAAAATTGCTAAAATATTATATAATATATAAGTGTAAAATTTATGGTGCGGAAGGAGGGACCAGAGACAATGCCTAAAATTATCGTTAGAGAAAATGATTCACTAGATGATGCTATTAAACGTTTTAAACGTGATGTATCAAGGGCTGGTACCCTTGTTGAAGCAAAGAAACGTCAACACTATATGAAGCCAGCTGAAGTTCGTAAAGAAAAGAAAAGAGCTGCTCGTAAAGCTGGACGTGCTCGTTAATAGAAACAAAGAATTCCCCATAGGGAATTTTTTTGTTTTAAAAAGTAAATATAATGTAAAATATGAGATTATAAAAAACATTTATCATAACAAATTCGACTAATTATGATATAATATTATGAAAGGGTTTTTAAAGGAGGCAAATAATGTTTAATAAAATTCATGGTTGTCATTTAAATGGACATAAACATATGTCAACTAATCAACCAATATTAGACTTTTTAGATCCAGATTATGTTTATTTTCCTCTAACCAATGGCAATGTAACTTATTTAAAGTTAGTTGATATTGGTACAAAGGTACTGATTGGCCAACAAATCTTACTTCGTGAAGGTCGTTTTGGTCATCCTATCTGTTCTAGTGTCTCAGGTACTGTTAGTGCAATTAAAAAGATGTGGCATTCATCAGGAAAGATGATTGAAATGTTAGAAATAACTAATGATCATCAAAATTTAGTATGCTATAGCGAAACTAATGATGGTACTTTAACGAGAGACATTATTATTGATAAAGTTAAAAATGCTGGTATTGTCGGTTTAGGTGGTGCTGGGTTTCCAACATATGTTAAGTATTTACCTACACAACCTGTTGACTATGTTATCATTAATGCAGCAGAATGTGAACCATATTTAACTTGTGATTATATGAGTATCATGGAAAATAGTGATAAATTAATTCGTGGTATTCATTATATCATGACCGCTAATAATGCTAAAAAAGGTGTTATTGCGATAAAAAAGAATAAATATGAAGCTATTGATATTTTAAAAGAACATTTAAAAGGTATTGATGATATCAGTCTTTATTTATTAAATGATGAATATCCAGCTGGATGGGAAAAATATATAGTAGAACATGTAACGAAGAAGAGTTATACGGGTCTACCTCGTGAAGCTGGTGCAGTTGTTAATAATGTTCAAACTGCTATTGCGGTATGTGAAGCTGTTGAAATGAATAAACCACTTATTGAAAGAGTAGTAACTGTTACTGGTGAAGGACTTAAGAATCCACGTAATTTCAGAGTTAAAATTGGTACAAAGATTAATGATTTAATTGAATTATGTGGTGGATATGTTGATGATTTAAAAGATGCATATTTCATTTGTGGTGGTCCAATGACCGGAAGAGGTATGTTCTTTGATGAATTAGTAATTACTTCCAATGTTGGTAGTGTAATTGTAATGCCTAAGGCTGAAGCAAAGAAGAACCCTGATTGTATTGGCTGTGGTAAATGTAGTGAAAATTGTCCATCATTCTTAACTCCTACATCAATTAAACAAGCATATTTAAGTAATAATGTAGCTGAACTTAATGCATTAAATGCTAATAAATGCGTTCAATGTGGTTTATGTAGCTATGTTTGTCCATCAAGAGTTGAAATGACTGATTATATGGCTAAAGCTAAAGAAATGCTTGCTAAAGCCAATGCTACAGTGAAGAAGTAAGGGGTGAATAAAAAATGCGTAAGTTTTTATTAGAAAAAGGTCCTTATCTTCGTAGTGTAGATGAGAAGAGAATTTCTACAGAAAGAATGATGATTGATGTCATCATTGCTCTTGCTCCAATCATTTTATTTGGTTGGATCTTCTATGGTATTATTCCATTCGCAAAAGGTTATATTAATTTTTATGGAATGATTAAACCATTCTTAAATGTATTAGTAGGAGCCGCTTCAAGTTTAGTATTTGAATCATTATATTTCTTATGTTTTAAGAAGAGTGGTTCAATTAAAAATGCTTTACTTGATGCTAAAAACAGTTTTGCATTAATTCCTGGTATTATTTTAGCTTTAATTTTACCAGTCAATATTCAATTATATGTAATTGTTTATGGATGTTTCTTTGCTAATATCGTATTTAAGATGTTATTTGGTGGTTTAGGCCATAATATCTTTAATCCAGCCTTGATTGGCTATGCGATAGCTGTTACAACATTCTCGGGATTAGTTGCAGAAAGCTTAGATACTCAAAGTGTCTTTGTTAATCAAGTAATTAATATTAGTGCTACATCAACTCCACTTGCTGCTCTTGCAACAAATTCAAAGATGGTTGGTTCCTTCTTAGTTGATAAAAATGTCTTAGTAAATGGCTATGGTGGTCTATTTAATATGTTCATAGGCCTTAAGAATGGAATGATGGGTGAAGTTAGTGGTGTACTTTGCGTTGCAGCCTTTATCTATTTATTAGTTCGTAAAGTAATTAATTGGCGTGTTCCAGTATTCTATGTTGGTGGTGTATTTGTTCTTACTTATCTTGTAGCTATTGTTAATAAGATAGAAGGACCAGCTCTTGGAATATGGTTCCCAACATTTAATGTTGTAACTGGTGGTTTATTATTTGGTGCTGTCTTTATGGCAACTGAACCGGTAACAACTCCTAAAACTCCTAATGGTAAGATAATATTTGCTTTAGGATGTGCGGTATTTACAGTATTATTTAGATTAATTGGTATGTTTAATGAAGGAGTATGTACGGCTTTATTATTCATGTCACTCTTTACTCCAATTATTGATAAATTTGCTGCAAAGAATCGTGGCTCAATTATTACATCAAAGATGGTTCTTCGCTATTTAGTATTATTTATCTTATTTGGTTTAATTTCATTCTATACTATCTATAAGACAACTAGTGTTCCTAAGGATGATTATCCAATTGTTGAAATTGATGTCAATAATTATATGATGGGAGATGATTACAATGGCTGATGAAGTAAATTTCAAGAAGAATCGTAAACTCCTTCCTAATTTCATTCTTTTACCATTATTCTTAGTTGTCCTTGGTGGTATTTGTGCTTTCTTATTATCATTAACTAATGAATTAACGAAAGAATCAATTAAGAAAAATGAAGAATTAGCTGCAGCTGAAGAACTAGAATCCATTAGAGATCTTTTAAATAATGAATACGAAATGAAAGAATTAAATAATGTATTTAGTTCTACAGATAATGTTCGTACTAGTGGTGAAGCAACAGTACCTGATGAAGAAAAAGATAGAATTGATAATTTATTTAAAGATGTTACTTTATTAAGTGGCCGTGGTGATGATTATTGTAATTATGAAGTGGCTAATGTCTTCTATTCATTAGATAATGATGGTAATCCATATTTAACATTTAAAGTTCTTCATACTAATAACTTTACAACTGTTACAACTATTGTTGTGATTAGTTTAAATGATGAAACTGTAAAACATGTTCAAGTTATTGGTAAAGCAACAACCCTTGGATCTGCTAAAGATAATCAATTCTTAAATAAAGAAGATGAATGGGGCGTTGTAGACAAGAAAGAAGCTGAATATCGTTCTAGCTTTACAATTATTGCTGGATCTACATATTCATCTAAATCTGTTAAAAATTCAATTAAGTACTCATTTGATCAAATTCATGCGCTTGGCGATGAAATTCTTGGTCAATTAGTCAAGGAGGCTTAACATGAAAAAAGGCAGTATTTTCTTAAATGGTATTATTAAAGAAAACCCAACATTTGTAATGTTAATTGGTATGTGTCCAACTATCGCCATCACAACATCAATTTCTAATGCAATTGGTATGGGTGCTTGTGTAATCTTTGTATTATTCTTTTCTAATCTTGTTATTTCTTTGATCAGAAATATTGTTCCTGATGAAATCAGAATCCCAGTATTTATTGTTGTTATTGCAACTTTAGTTACAATCACTCAATTAATCTTAAAAGCTTATTTTCCATCTCTTGATGCGTCATTAGGTGAATTCGTTGCCTTAATTGTTGTTAACTGTATTATTTTAGGCCGTGCTGAAGCATTTGCGTCTAAAAATGGCCCAGTTGATTCAATGTTAGATGCTTTAGGTATGGGACTAGGCTTTACGCTTGCAATCTTG
>ONHH01000124.1 GCA_900317575.1 uncultured Bacillota bacterium
CAAAGCCATGAATATCATAATCACATACACTTTGACCATTATTTACAAATGCATCATATGCAATCATTTCTTCAAGACGATCTTGTTTTAAAATTAATGAAGTTTTATTAATCATCTTTTCTTGACTCAAAGAATACACTCCAACTTTAATGATTGATAAACTAAATAATAAAGAGATAATTAAGGTAATAATGATGATATTACCCTTTTTTAATTCTTTAAACCCGAAACCTTTCCCAATGTTCAATTACTTCACCACCTTTAATTATTTCTAATTTAATTGAATAATTTAATATTAGATATCTCAATTGAATATTAATTTTTAATGATTCATCAAAACTAAATAATTCATTATTCCAAGTTCCTCTATACATTTTATAAATATTATCTTTAAATGATTGTGGTTCTTCTGAAAATATTTCATATACATTATGCAAAACTAATTCTTCAGATAATTTGTTTTGATTATTTAAATTATTCACTCGATAATAATGATTAAGTGAAAATACACCAATAGTTATCAAACCAAAGATCGTAATAGAAATTAATACTTCGATTAAAGTAAAACCTTTATTTACTTGCATAAACCAATTTTCTTTCATCTAAATATCGTAATTTATCAACGTAATCAATATAAAGAACATTATAGCTACTCCAATCATCACATAATTTAGTATAAGTTTTATAATCAGAATCTACAATTATTTCATCAATTCTTCGATCTAAATTATGAAAAATCATATTTAATTCCTTTTCAAAATAGATATCACTTTGATCAATCAATAGATATTTTATTAAACGATTATTAATTATTTCACTAAACCGCCAAAATCCATTTTCTATTTGAATAAAAACAACATGTTTAGATAAATTATTAAATTTAATTCTACTAATATAATTATCTAACATAATTGAATCAAGATTATAATAAACTTTCCTTCGATTAAGATTATTAAAAACTTCATTCAACATTTTACTAATAGCTTTTTGATATAATTTTACCGATATAAACTTTCTTTGATTAGATAATGAATAATTCATCAAATAAAATTGATAATTTGTTTCAAAATTAGGATAAAATTCATTGATTTGCTGTTTAATTTTATTAATATTTGGTTTATTCTTTTCTATTTTGATATTTTCAATGATTACATCATTAGAAATATAATTGATAAGAAAAGGAGCATTCTTATAATCGTTATTATAAGTGTAATTACTTAAAAACATTTGTACTTCTTTTAAAGATGTAAAATCTCTTACTATTTCTCCATAAATGAGACGATTGATATCATTATATTTTAAATATTGTAATTTTAATAAATAATGATTATCTGAATTAAATATTTTAATCACTATGTATTTCATGAAAAATCCCCTTTATTTTTATTAGATATTCTTTGTTATTAGTTCTTAATGTTAAAAGCATATGATCATCATATTTTTCATAATCAGCTAATTTGACTTGATATTCTACTCCATTAATAACTGTTTTTTCAGGAAAGAATAATAACATGTAACGCTCACGATTAAAAAACAAATGATTATCACTTTCTTCATAGTCAACAACCATATGATAATCAAAATTATTATTAACTGAATCAATTACGGCATTTATTCCTCTAAATTCTTCATAATTATTTTCAAATATTCCATTCTTCCCTCTGATATATTTGAGCATTAAAATACAGCCTACTGCAATAACACTAAATAGAGTAATGGATACTAATGTTTCAACTAATGTAAATCCTTTTTTCATTTATCTATCCTCATTTATATATTTCGTTATAAATAATGAAATATTGTTTTCGAAAACTAATCATTTTTTTATTTTTAATTCTATGATTTTTCCCTTAATTAAATCCTTTTTGTGCAAAACAAGTATCTATTGACTAATTAGCCATATTCTTTGAAAAATAATGAAAAATTTGCTACAATAATATAAGAGGAAAATCAAGATGATTGGTATAATTATTGAAGCTAATCCATTTCATAATGGGCATAAATATTTTATTGATAAAATAAAAAAAGACCATCCCGAGGATGGAATAATCGCCGTAACATCAACTTCTTTTACAATGCGCGGTGAAATATCAGTAATTGACAAATTTCAAAAAACTTCTTATCTTCTAGATGCTGGTGTTAATCTAGTTATGGAATTACCTACCGCTTATGCTCTTGAATCAGGTGACAAATTTGCTTATAATTCTGTTAAAATCTTATCATTAATGGGTGTAGATGAAATAATTTGTGGATCAGAAGATGAAAATTTAGATAATGTTATTAATTTGTATTCGATTATTAATGATCAACAATTTATCAAAAAATTAAAATCTAATTTAAAATTACATCTATCTTATAAAGAAACATTCTCAAAGACTTTAAATGATTTAAATATCGATGGTGATTTAATTAATTTATTTAATCAACCTAATTTTACTTTAGCTTATCAATATTATTCTTCGATTATGAAGATTAATCCTAATATAAAATTAACATTAATTAAAAGAATTAAAGATGATAATATATTATCTGCTACAAAATTAAAAGAAATGATATTAAATAATCAATCTATTAATGAATATCTTCCTTTTAATGAATCTATTATTAATTACCAAATGGCTATTAATAATTTTAATACTTTAATTAATTATAAAATTACTTTATCAAGATATAATGACTCATTATATCAGGATGAAATTAATTATTTATTTAATCTTGATCATATTGATATCAATAATTCTTCTAATAAAATCTTTTCCAATTCGCGAATTAGAAGAGCTGCAATTAGACAATTATTAGAATATTCTAATATTGAAAATATTAATTATTTAAGACTATTAGGAGCAGATAGTAAAGGTCTTAAATATATTAAATCGTTAGATAAATCAATAAAGAAAATTATTTTTTCTTCTCCTAAAGAGATTACTAATATAGAAACATTTGATATTTTAAAGATTGAATTAAAATCTTTAAAACTATATGAACAATTAACAAACGAGTCGATAATGATTAAGGAATACCAATTACCAATAAAGAAGGAGTAATTATGATAAATACTGATGAATTAAGACAAAGATTGGAACAATTAGTTGATCCAACATTAAAAATGAATTTAAAAGATTCTCAAGCAATCAAACATATTGGCTATGATGAAAATAAGGATTTAGTTACTTTAATCATTGCTATAGGAAAACTTGGTGGCGATGAAGAATATGCATTACGTAGAGAAATAGCTAAAGTTGTAAAACTTGATTGTAATCATAAAGGATTAAGATTGCAACTTGAAGAAAGTAAGATCTTCTCTTCTATTGTTAAGAAAAATGTAACTTTTATTGGTGTTATTAGTGGTAAAGGTGGAGTAGGTAAAAGTAGCATTGCTGCAAATCTTGCGTATGCATTAAAGAGAAATAATCAAAAAGTTGGCATTATTGATGCCGATATTTATGGATCAAGTATTCCAACTATTCTTAATTTAGAACACCAAAAGCCTGTATATAATGATAATAAGAAAATTATTCCACCAATGATTGATAATATTCAAGTCATTTCAACTGAATTATTTACTGATCCTGGTCAACCAGTATTATGGCGTGGTTCCTTATTAAATAGTATGCTAAATCACTTCTTCTATGATGTGGCTTGGGATGACGATACTGATTTTATTATTATTGATTATCCACCTGGAACCGGTGATATTGCATTAGACATTAAAGCAATTGTTCCTCAAACAAAAATGATTCTAGTTACAACACCTCATCCATCTGCATCGCATGTTGCAGTAAAGGCTGGTACAGCTGCTAAATCATTAGGTCATCAAATCCTAGGTGTTATTGAAAATATGTCATATTACGTAAATCCTAACACCAATGAACATGAATTTATCTTTGGAAATGGTGGTGGAAGAGAAATAGCTGAAGAATTAGATACTGAACTTTTAGGTAAATTAGAAATCAGTAATCCTAAACATAGTCTAAATATCTATGAAAGTGATGAAAAGAATGGTAAAATTTTTGATGAAATAGCATCAATATTGATTAGTATCCATAATATGTAAAAAAAGTCTGTTAAAACAGACTTTTTATTTTATAAATTTTTCAAGATTTTGAAGTATTAATTCTTTTTTTTCATCACTTTCAGGATCTATTGAAACTCTACCATTATCAATAATTATAAAATCATCAATTTCAATATTAAATGGTAGCATTTCATAAGGAACAATATATTGATGATGATTTTCTAAAAGAATAATTACTTCTTTTGATCCATCTTCATTTATTTTAATATCAGAAATGAATCCTCTAGTCATCGATTTCCTCTTGATCTTTATAGAATTGATCAATTACATCTTGCATAAATTCAAATTCATCATCTTCAAGAGCAAATAGTTCTCCTTCACCAGCTTCATTTTCAATAAATGAATAAGCATATAAATCCATTTCTTCGACTGAATCATCTTCTGCTTGACTTACTGGATATAAAACAACATAATTCTTTCCAGTTGGTTCATGTTTATATGTGAATAGAATTTCACATTCTACTTGTTCACCATCATCATTAGTAATAACAATCTTATTATCATCGTAGTTTTCCATATTTACCTCCTATAATGTATCTAAATACGATTGTAAAATCAATGTAGCTGCCAAAGTATCAACTTTTTGTTTACGTTTATTTCTACTAACATCAGCAGATATCATGATTTTTTGAACTTCAACAGTAGTTAAACGTTCATCATATAAAATTACTTCTATATTTAGTCTTTCTTCAAGCATTTTTTTAAATGATTCAACATAATGAGCTTGATCTCCAACTGTTCCATTCATATTTAATGGATAACCCATTACAATTTTGTCAACTTGCTTTTCCTTAGCGACTTTTTCGACTTCATTTAAGCATGTATCAAGATCTTTTTCAAAAAATCTAATTGTATATAGGGATGTAGCAATCATTCCCATTGAATCACTAACTGCTACTCCACAAGTACGATTTCCTAAATCAAGACCAAGATACTTCATTATTTAATACCTCTTTTAACTTCTTTTAAGGCTTCATCTAATTTTGATACATCCTTACCACCGGCTTGTGCAAAATCAGGACGTCCACCACCATTACCACCAGTAAGTTGAGCAGCTAATTTTACTAAATCACCAGCACGATTATTATTATTCTTAGATTTTGCGATAAAAATAATCTTATCTTCTTTAACGACATCAGCCATTAAGACAACAGCTTTATCAAGCTCAGCAGTTAATTTATCAATAATATCTTTTAATGCATCAATATTGACATTATTTACCTTACTAACAATAACATCTATACCATTAATTACTTCTTTACAATCAAAATATTTTTTATAATCACTAGATTTTTTACTACGTTCAAGATTATTATATTTCTTTTCTAACTCTTTTACTGCTTCATTTGCTTGTAAAAGAGCTTTTTTATAATTAATAACATCTTGATAAGTACCTTTTAGACAAGGCAAAATAATATCAGCACATTCTAATTTATATCCAGCTTCTTTTGATTTATTCAAGATAGCATTCTTTTTATCGATGATATTATTAAATTCAACACTTAAAGGTGCTAAATAATTAGCCATTTTCTCAATTACATCACTTCCAGATACGCATTCGATTCTGAAAATTCCAGAGCCTTTACTTTCAATCGATAGTATTGCTAATTTCTTAATTTCTGAAGTATTCTTTAAATGAGTTCCTCCACAGAATTCTTTACTATATTCCATATCAACAACTCTTACTTCAGATCCATATTTTTCACCAAAGACTGCTTGAGCACCAGTCTTTTTTGCATCTTCAATATTCATTATTTTAGTAATAATTGGATAAGAAGCATTAATTGCATTATTAGTTAATTCTTCAATCTTTAATAAATCTTGATCAGTAATTGATTGATAATGATTAAAGTCAAATCTTAAACGATCACTTGAAACTAAAGATCCATGTTGCGTTACATGATTACCTAATACTTTTCTTAATGATTCATTCAATAGATGAGTAGCTGAATGGTTAGTTGCAATCTCATGTCTTAATTCATTATATACTGACGCAATAACTTCATCGCCTTCTTTAATATCA
>ONHH01000106.1 GCA_900317575.1 uncultured Bacillota bacterium
TACACAAATTGGTACTATAAAGAGTAGAGATTCCTTTGGAGATGGAACAGTCACCTTTAAACTGATAACGTAACAATAATAATAGCTTAAATAGAAAATTATAGGGTACATGAAAATTAAAAAAAGTTGATAATGTTTGGCGCTGTAAGAAGTTAAGGTGATAAAAACAGCCTCATAGAGAAAGCTCTCTGTGAGGTTGTTTTATAGTTTAATCTGATTTTAATTAATGAACTAGAAGTTAGATCAGGCGCTATTACTGTAGAATAGGGAAGGATATCCATAATTATAAATAAAAAATCATGAAACATAAAATTTAAGATGTTTTTTAAAACATTATATAAAAAATAGCCTGTAAAAAGTTAAGGTGATAAGAACTATCATCATCTTTACTTCTTACAGGTATATTAAATCACTTTAACTTTTAACATTACTAAAACTATAAGAGATATATAAATATATAAATATAATCTCTAATAGTCTTTTTTATATTATTTTTAAATAAAGTCTTGAATAAATTTTTTAATTAATATATAATAAGAATTAATGAAAATAATTAGTAGCATTTATATTAAATTAAGTAATATATTATTTATTTTTTCTAATTTATATCAACTCAACAAATTGTTTAGTAATTCAAAATGTTGTTGATAGAAATTAAACTATTATTATGTTAAAATAATAACAGATAAAGGAGGCACATAGATTATATGGGCATTGGAGCAAAAATAAAAGAATATAGAACTAAAGCAGGTCTTACACAAAAAGATTTAGCAGATAAATTATATGTTACTTATCAAGCAGTTTCTCGGTGGGAAAATGATGAAGCTGAACCATCTATTGATACTATTAAAGAAATGTGTAATATATTTAGTTGTTCAACAGATGAATTATTTGAAATTGAGAAGAAGCAAGAAGAAAAACCTATTGATGAACTTGTTAATACATTAGAACAAGTAAAAGAACAAGAATCTAAAGCTGTCCTGGGAATTTGTGACAGATGTAGTAAATTAATATATGATAAAGATGATTTAACAAAACACGAAGAATCACATATAGAAAGAAATGGTCGAAGTTCTCATACTGTCAAAAAGACAGTTATTTTATGTAAAGAATGTGATGAAAAGAGAATTTTTGATGAAAGAGAGAAATTAGCAAGAATTGAAAGAGAAAAACAGGCCTCATTAAAGAAAAGAAGAATTCATTCATTTGTATGGCCAATTATCTTAGCTATAACATTTATAATTATTGCGGTGACAAGTTTTGCCAATGGTAATACTAAATTGGGATTTTTATGGATTCTAATAGCTATTTTAGGATATTCATGGTTAGCTACAATGATTCTTAATAATTCTTTTATTACAGATCTTTGGATGGAAATTACATCTTGGGGATTTGTGAGAATGCCAGGAATTATATTTTCTTTTAGCTTTGGAGGAATTGCATTTCTAATTGTAGTGAAAGTATTCTTATTCTTATTAGGTATTACATTAGCATTAGGAACAGCAGCTTTAGCAACTGTTATTGCTATGGCACTTAGTATATTTGTTTATCCATTCGCATTAAGTAAAAATATAAAAGGTAAAGAGTAAAGGAGAAGAAGTTAATGAAAAAATTAAAATTTGTTTTGGTTTTACTAATTGCATTCATGCTTGTTGGTTCAACAGCATGTAAAAAGAAAAATGAAAATAACCCATCTGATGATTCTGGAACGCCTGAACAGTCAAATAATAATGGTGAAAGCAATCCATCTGGAAATAATGACAATGAAGAACAAGAAATTGCATCATACAAGTCAAAAGCAATCGCAAAATTAGATGTAATTGTTAAGCCAGTTATTAATAAGATTCCTGAAGAATCATTAAAAACTGCAGTTCAAAACTTCTATGATAATGAAAAGCAATATATCAATGACATTAAAAATTTAGAAGATGCTAAAGCAGCTGGAAATAAAGTTGTCGAAGATACTAAAGTATTTGTAAAAGATACTTTAAAACCGCTTGCTATAGAAAAATTAAATGGCGTTATCAACCCATTAATTCAAAAGATTACTTATGATGCATTAAAAACTTCAGTACAAAGTTATTATGATACGGAAATGGCTAAAATTAATGCAGTTGAAACACTAGATGATTTAGCAAATGTCTATAAAGAAATAGTAGATGATACTAAGAAATTTATTGCTGATGAAACAGAAAAGATTTTAATTGAATTAAAGAATAAAGCATTAGAAGAATTAGATCCTTATGTTACTGCTTTAATTAATAAGATTCCTTATGATGCGGTAAAGACTGATACACAAGCTTTCTATAAAACTGAAAAAGCTAAACTTGATAAAGTTGATTCATTTGATGGATTTACCCCATGTGTGAATGAAATTAAGGAAGACTTAGAAGCATATGCATTAACAGAAACTAAAAAAATAGCTGTAGCAAAACTTGATGAAGTAGTTACTGCTGGTCTTGCTAAGATTCCTAATCAAGATTTAAAAGATGATTTAATTGCTTTTAAAGATACTGAAATAGCAAAACTTAATGCAGTAACAAAGATAGAAGATGTTCCAACAACATTAACTACAGTTTTAACTGAAACAGAAGCGCATATTAAAGAATTATTAATTGCAACTGCTAAAGATTATGTTACAAGACTCACTGCTATTGAAAAAACTACTGCTTATGATTATCTTCCAAAAGCAATGTGCCCAACATATAGAAGTAATTCCGTGAATCCAAGTAGTGTAGCATATGACTTTACATCATTTCTAAATGTATCAGATATTAATCATGGTGGATATGGTGAACAATGGCAAATGGTTATTACAAATATTACTCAAAGTATTACACTTGCTAAAGTATTTAATGTGGTGCAAACTGCTTTGAGTGCAGCTGGTAATGCTGTTGATATCTATATTACTAATTCATATGCTGAAACAATGTCATATACATTTAGTGGCGATAATTATAGTGGCTTATTTGAATTTAAAAATAGTAAATTATTATTTAATATTACAATGACTAAAACAGTTAATGTACCAGGTGTTGGTGATGTTAAACCTATCATTAAGATGGAATATGATTTAGTAAAAGAAGCTAAAGGGATGTACATCAGTTTAGGTGATGCATATAAATTAAAATATGTTATTGCTGATGATAGATATGAAATGGCCACAACTTATGGAATAACTATCGCAGGTAAAAATGGTTCTAGATCATCTTATTTATCAATCGATAAAACTGATAGTAAAACAACTGGTCACATTTATGAATATACTACATATGAAGGATCAGATAAGATTAAAGCTTGTGCTGATTTCTATATCGAAAATGGTTATGTTTCTGTAGTTGGTAATAAAGCATCTGGTATGGTTACATTTGATAGTTATATTAATGAATTATATCTAGCAAGTGAAGGAAAACTTCTTGGATATGAAATAAGAGAAGAAAAGACAATTGCTGGTGTTACAGCAACCTATAATACTTTATGGTTTAATATTTGGGATATTAGAGGTATTAATTCAATTAAAGTGACTGATAAAACTGATGCTAATAAATCAAGTAGAAGTACTGTTGATGTATATCTAAACGGCTCAACAACATTATTTTCTCCAACATATAATACTAAACTTGTTAAGACAAGTAGAAAATATGATGTTGAATTAAGAACAAGATATTATTATTCATATGATTCAGAAAATGATAAATATGAAGCTATTGCAGTAGACATTCCTATGATGTTTATTCAAGAAGGAGATAACTATAATTCATTTATATCAGATATGCAGAAGGATAATGGTATTGATGTATCAGTATCACTTAATTCTGCTTATCTTAATAAGATATTAGTTGATTATGATACATTAATTGATGTATTTATTGTTAATAAAGAAAATATGTCTTCTGAAGCAATTATTGCTTATTTAGAAGATCATGAATAGATTAAACAAGTCTCTAGAGCTTTGAAGTGAATCTAGAGACTTTTTATTAGTTTTATTATTAAGTATTATAATCTAATTAGATTAAACCAACAATGTTGAAAGAATTTGATAAAATGTGGTATAATACTATTGAAAAAGTAGGTGATTAATATGCGAGAATCTTTATTTGAAAAATTGAAGAAAAAAGAATTATCATACATTCAGGAATTAAGCAAAATTTATAATTTGTTACATCCGTCATACACAAGCACATATTCTTTTTATTATGAGGCGTTTAAACAATCGCCATTTA
Organism: uncultured Bacillota bacterium; assembly: GCA_900317575.1. Classification (GTDB taxonomy): domain Bacteria; phylum Bacillota_I; class Bacilli_A; order ML615J-28; family CAG-313; genus UBA1737. The sequence goes on from ONHH01000106.1 coordinate 4,224, forward strand.
ATGTATATTATGAAGACTTAGATGATGCAATGTATGATTTAATTGAAACCAATAATGATTACTATTTTGATGGAATAAGCGATTTAGGATATTTGATTGATAATATAATGAGTTGTCAAGTAGATTTAACATTAGATAGTTTTTTAAATTATCTTGAATTTTTTAGAACTCTAATAGAATATAAAGATAGAAGTATGGACACAAATGCTAGACAAATAGCTAGTATAGTTTCGAATGATTGTGAAAAGTTAGGCTATATATTTAAAGCTGAAGATAATGGAAATACATTTAAAGTAATGCTTCGAAATCCAGAAGCTGAAGCCATCGCTTTACAACAGAAAGAAACAGTAAGAAATAAGATTTATAGGTACTTAATCATCAGAAGTGGAAGAGTTGACGATAAAAGAGAATGTATTAAATCTTTAGCAGATGATGTTGAAGTAATATGCAAAAAATATTCTAGCATTTCGGAATATGATAAGTTAAAGCATTTTATTCAATGTGCTAGACATACAAAGGATGATCCAAAAAAAGAGTTTCCATTTTATTATGAAGATGAAGAGAAATGGTTAGACAAGACTTTTGATATGATAATTGGAGTTTTATCTTTTACAAAAACAAAAGATATTGTAACTGAAATTAAAAATCTTGAAAGTAAATAATTGATGAAGAATACTAAATTGAATATGATTATAAGTGTATTTATTTTTATACCACAATAATATGATTATATTTTTGTTATCTGCTTATAGAAGAAGGAAATGAATATGAAAACTCTAAATGATGAAGATTTTGTTTTGTATAATTACAGAAATGGAACTGGGCTTAATAATATTAAATTTGTAGGAAGATTCTTTAATTGTTTGAGAATTAAGATTTTAACAAAGAACATATTTTTTAGAAAATCATGGATCAATTCCTCATCAAAATCTGATTTGCCACCAGACTTCCATAATGATAGGCATCATGTAATGTTGGAAGTAATGAGAATTGATGATTGTATTAATCAAATTAATGGTAAGCATGTAGTTAACTCTTTTGAAAGAGAAAAGAAAGCAGTAAAAAAACATTTAGGGATGAATTTAAATGATAGACCAGACCTTACATTATTTTTTAATCCAGATACGAGGGATTCAAAAGAATTTAACTTTCAAGGATATTATAATAATTTTAAAAGAGTAATTAATGATCACTCAAATAAAGTGGAACAATATCGTAAAAATTATCCGAAGTGTAAAAAAGTTATATTTCTTGTTTGTGATGAATCAAATAATTATGTACAAGTAAATAACAAAGAAGATTTAAAGAAAGAGAATAATTCAAATCCAATTATTAATGAAGGAATTGCTCATATCTGTTATATTGATTCTTTATTTTTAGATGTGATAAAAAAATGTAATGCAGATTATGTAATATGGTATGGTCATTTTAAATCATTGTTTATAAATGGGAAAAATGTTAATTATCCTAGAACTGTAATTTATGATGTTAAGCATATAAAAAGCGATGAATTAAAATATAATCACGACTTAATGTTTAAAGTAAAAAATGAACACTACTATCAGTAGGAGGGCGTATGAATTCTAATACATTGAATAATCATATAGAATACTTCTTTTATTATCAAGATAAAAATTATGCAACAGTACTAGAAGTAGATTATGTGAAGAAAATAGTAAAGAAAATAGTAGATTATCCACCAATAGAATGTGCGAATATGCAATTTATATCAATAGATACTGCTAATGTATTATTGATAGGATTTCATAAATCGTTTTTTATTGTGGTGGAAATGAAGCATAGTTCAAATTATATTGATGATAAAACAAAAAGAAAATTTGAGTTTTTTGATAAGATGAATAAAAAAGTACAGGATCCATCATATTATAAAATTATAGAAGAAGAATATAAACTATTTGATGTTTTTGCTGAAAAGAGAAAAAAATATGATGATATAGTAGAAAAGCATAATGAATCAATAAAAAAAATAGATTTGACATTATTTGCAGAAGACATAAAAAAATATTTTCCAGATGAGAACATGCCTGAACAGGAGCGTGTAAAGTGGATTGCTGAGGTGATGAAGAATGGTGATATTAATGGTTTTAATGAATTTATGAAAAAACTTAAAAGCAACAAAGAGTACTTTGAATCTAATGAAATATCAAAGGAAATTGAGCCTGCATTTTACGAACTGTTAAAGGCATTTGTTGATTTACAAAATCATTTTTCAAAAGAATATGAATTATATAATGAAAAATATAAAAATAAAATAGATGAATATGCAGATAAGGGTTTGTTTTTATATTGTCTGAATACTCCTGATTTACCATTAGATGATGATGAGGTATTAATCGATGACATATATGATTACTATTTAAGTGATAATGCGATGTATCTAGAAGCAACTTTTGATACATATACCGATAATATTTGTATGAGTGAGATAAATAAGCGTGAAGCTGATGATCTAATTGCTTCTTTCAATTTGTTAAATGAAGGAAAATATTGGGCGTCACTCAGAAATCTATATGCTCTAATTGATCATCATCATAAATTATGTTCTGATATTTTTAATGGCTATTATGAAGAAAAAAGAAAGTTCAAAAATGGGAAACAAAGATCTAAGTATATAGAAGAACTGTTTGAAATGTCAAAAATACAGTATTATGAAAAAGTATGGGATAAAATTAATGAAGCCATAGAAGAAATAAATACTGGAAAAGGTAAAAGATTTGTATCTAGAAATGCAATAGTTCATGGAGATTATGAAAAACTAGAAATTAATCCAAATGCACATGATGTTGTAAATATCTTTTTGTTATATGTAACGATGCGACAAATTATTGATTCGCTTGCAAATTTTGAAAATATCATAAAAGAATTTAATATTTATGCAGAAGGATATGTATTAGGATTGAATAAATAATAAAAATGTAATATAATCAATGTGTAATAACTTTCGAAAGTAAGACAACGGTCTGAGGGCCGGAGGTTATTACTATGGATTCAAAAAAAAGAAGAATCGACAGAGAACTTGGTGATTACATTTATAAATGTTTTAAGCAATCTGGTAAAACGCTAGAAAGATTTGCTGAAGAATTATTTGTTGAAGTAAGAACTGTAAATTACTATTTTACAGGTCAAAGAAAACCAAGTCAAAGAACGTTATTGAGACTTATTAAAGTGTCAAATATCAATGTTCAGAATATCCCTTTTTAGGGGTATTTTTTATTTTTGGAACCACGTGGCTCCTAATAATTATATCAGATTAGTGATATCATATAATTGAAAGGAGGTACTCAAAATGTCAAAATTTAATACAATTGATGTTTGGAATGAATTCTTTGGTTCAAAACAAGAAGTTTATGATTATGCTGGGAGGTTAATGAAGAAATCGGCATGTGGCAATCCTAATAGTAGATTTCATCCAACACTAGATCACATTAGACCATTATCAATGGGTGGTTCTGATGTTCTTGATAATATTGAAGTTTGCCATCGTGATACTAATGAAGAAAAAGCAGACTGCTTTCCACACTGGTCAACAAATGGCAAAAGATTTCATGCAATAAGAGTAAAAGGATCTAGAGTTGCATATGATATTATAGAGGATTAATATGAACAATCGTAGTGTAGAAATATGCTACGATTTTTTATTACATTATGTGTTTATCACTTGATTTACAAATATCTTGAATTATTATGTCATTTATAGTAAAATAATAGTATAGTTGATAAAATTATGTCTAAAATGCTTAAATAATGATATTAAAATGTCAAATTTTCTAAAAATGGAGGATTAAACATGATTAGTAGTTTTGGATTAGTTATGAGAAAAATTAGAAGCAAATCGGGAGATTCACTTCGCACTTGTGCAACGAGATTAGAAATTACTGCTCCATTTCTTTCAGCAATGGAAGTAGGTCGTAGACCTATTCCATCTCATTATTTAGATAAAATTAAGTCAATTTATGATTTAAATGAAGAAGAATATACTGAATTATATAATGCGGTAGTAGAAACTAATAAACGTGTTGATATTGAAATTGAGAAAATGAATGATGCACAAAAAGAAGTTTCTATGACATTCGCAAGAAAAATAGAAAATGCTGATCCTGAATTAGTAGAGAAGTTAAGAAAGGTTTTGATGGAATCTGATGATCAAAACTAATCCATTATCAGTTAAGGATATTAGTAATATTGCATCTAGTATCAGAGAACAATATGGAATAGCTAAAGATCAAGCATTTCCAATATTAGAAATATTAAAGCAATTATTTTATAATAATTATTTATCTATTCAATTACTTGCTGATGATGATTCTTACTTAGATAAGAATACACCAGCTATCTATAATGCAAATGATAATTTTATTTACTTAAAAGAATCAGTAATTGAAGAAGTTGAAAGTGGTAATTACAGATCTAATTTTACTTTAGCACATGAATTCTTTCATTATCTTCA
>ONHH01000103.1 GCA_900317575.1 uncultured Bacillota bacterium
AGTAAGACGTGTTTACCTTCGTTTCTTAATTTTTCCACTTTATCTTTTGGGGTGCCGTATCTATTTCCGACAAATTCTTCCCATTCTAAGAAGTTATTTTCTTTGATGTTGCGATCAAATTCTTCGTTAGAGACGAAATAATAATCGACTCCATCGACTTCTTTTTCTCTAATTGGACGGGTGGTCATAGAAATAGAATAGGATAATTTAATCTTGTAATTATCCATGATATATCTTCTGACAGTTCCTTTACCAACTCCAGAAGGTCCAGAAAGAATAATCAGCAATCCCTTTTTCATTTTATTTTATTATAAGGATATAATAATCTTTAATCAAATGTTAGATTATGAAATAATTGAAATATGTTGAAGATAAATTTAGAAGGCATCTATCAAATTTGTGATGACCTTAATAAAAAGGTCAGTCATAGTTTTATCACTAATATTGTCGTGGTAAATTTCTCTGATTTACTCTTATCATTTTCTTTTTATTCTAAAGAAAAGCTCTTAATTTCTTTAAACCATCAAAATCCATTTTTAGGTTTTGTGGATAAGCAATATTCCCCTCACACAGTGCTTGGAGGGTTAAATGATCATTTAAGAAAATATATTAAAGGCGCTTATATCGACAGTGTGGAAGTTGTTAATGACGACCGCATTTTGAAGTTTAATTTATATAAATCCGATGAATTCTACGAGAAGCAATCTTATACCTTGATTTTGGAATTAATTCCGACCATCAATAATTTAATTTTATTAAATTCTAATGATGAGATTATCTTCGCGAAACACTACTCGGATTTAACCGCCTCTAGACCAATAATTAAGGGAATGAAATATTCTCCGATTAATAAGAACACTTCCATGTCTCGAGGTAGCTTTGATTATGAGAAATACTCTCAAGAGATTAGAGATTATGTTGTAGAATCTGACCACAAAAAACAAAAAGAACAGGTCTTGCCTTTATATAATCACTTAAAGCAAAAAGAGAAATCTTTGAAAAAGAAATTAAAAGTGTTAGAAGAGGAAAAAGAGCAAGCGCAGAAAAACTTTATCTATAAAGAATATGGAGAATATATTTTGACATATTCTAATTCTTTAAAAGAATTAAACGAATATATTGACACGATTAAAGATCAATATGACACTTCGATTTCCCCTAATAAAAATGCGGAAAATTTCTTTAATAAATATAAGAAAGCGAAACGCACGATTGAAAATGTGGACCGCGAAATTATTAAGGGACATCACGATTTAGAAGAGATTTCCCACTATTTAGCGACATTTGATTATTTAGCAAATGAAGAAATTTTGGTCTTAATGAATAAATATCTCCCACAGAAAACTCATAACAATAAAAAAGAGGCTGTGGACGCTAGTAAACCTTATTATATATTAATTAATAATATAAGGATTGGATTCGGTAAGAATAAAGACCAGAACAACAATCTCACTTTTAAGCTCGCGAATAAAAGCGACACCTTTGTGCATTTAAAAGATAGTCATGCCTCTCACGTAGTCATCTTTAATGAAAACCCAACTAACGATTTATTACTATACGCTGCAGAAATCGCTTTATTACTTGCGGGTAAAGAAGACGGAGAACTTCAAGTTGCCAAAATTAGTGACATTAAAAAAGGCCCGGAAAAGGGACTGGTGCTACTTAATAAATATCAAACGATTACTTTAAAATCGATTAGAAACGAAACTAAGATGTTAATCAAATCTCAAAAGAGATTCAATTAATCTTTTTCATTAAATAGAAAATCTTCCCCTTTTATCGCTTCGAAAGTGGATAAATTTGGGAATTTTTGTTGTCTTAAAACTTCATAGACCACGATTGCTACTGAATTAGATAAGTTCAAGCTTCTCGCTTCAGGGACCATTGGGATACGAAGTAGTCTATCAGGATGCTCTTTTAAAATAGAGTGAGGAATGCCAGTCGATTCTCTTCCGAACATCAAGAAGATATCGTGAGTGATATGAGAGAAATCAAAAGAGGAATATGTATTTTTGGAATATCGAGTTACGTAATAAGTATCCGCGTGAGGATATTCTTTTAAATAATCTTCATAACTTGGGAAATATTGATATTTTAATGATTCAATATAGTCCATACCCGCTCTTTTGAGTGATTTTTCATCAAGAGAAAAAGATAAGGGACCAATAATGTCTAGTTTCGCATTAATCGCGACACATGTACGCATTATGTTCCCTGTGTTTTGTGGTTTTTCTGGTTGATATAAAACAATATGAATCATTATCCTCGCGCTTTTCTTTCAGCAAGATATTTTGGCTCAATTGTGGTTTTGTACGCTTTAATGCATTCAGCGATAATAGCTTTAGCCACATTAGCGTCTTTGACTTCATC
>ONHH01000108.1 GCA_900317575.1 uncultured Bacillota bacterium
AATTGGTGATGAAGTATCATTTACTGGTACATATCGTTCTAAAGTCACAGGAGATCGTCCTACAATTGAAAATGTTAGTGAATTAACTATCAAGACTAAGGGTAATCCAGTAGAAATTGATACTAGTAAAGCTCTAGATTTCTCTACTTATGAAATTGCCAATGAAGCAGGTGCTAATTGGATTGATTATACTGGTAAATTAGTTAAATTTACTAATCCATTCTTAAATTATTCAACTTCAGTTGCTCCAGCTGATACTAACTGGGTTAAGATCAGTTATGATGAACGTGGTGATAATAAGTATGGAAATGAAATTTCTTCTCGTAGTTTCGCATTCTTAATTGCTGCTCAAAATGAAAATGTTGGTGAATGGTGGCATACAAGCTTTGAAATTCCATATCTAAATACTGGCGCAAGACAATTTGGTTTAACAATTTATGCATATATGTTATATATTTCTGATTCATATGTTCAATTTGTTATCCCTAATGCTGATTGCTTCATCGTACCAGATGAAATGAAAGTAGAAATTGCTATCAAACAATCATGTGAATTAAGTGTTGAAGCTGGTAGTGAAATGACACTACTTAAGAATCATGACTTATGTGGTGCTATTACATGGGAATCTGATAATAGTGAAGTAATTAATGTTGAAACTGGTGAAGTAGCAGATGTTACTGAAAATACAACAGTTAATTTAACTGCTAAATATACTATTAATGGTGTTGAAAAGACATTGAATTTTGCGGTAACTGTTCTTAAGAGTGATCCACTATCAGTTGATGAAGTATTAGCTCTTGAAGATGGTGTTAGAGCTAAATTCAGTGGTATTGTTGCTGGCTTTATGTCTGATGGTAATGCTGTAGAATCAAGAAAAGGTATTATTGTTCTTGATAAAACATCTGGTAAATTAGTATTTGTTGATGGTATTGGTGCATTATATTCAACTACTTATCCAAATTATGTTGATGAAAATGGTGATGCTATTAGAATTGGTGATGAAGTATTAGTTAAAGGTACATTCTATCATTCAACTGCTGCTATTGGTAGTGGTCCTAACCAAACAAGTAGATGCCGTGTTGATGTTTCATCTAAGGGTAAAGTAGAAGTCTTAACTAGTAAAAATGAACTTAAATTTGATCATGAAAATGCAATTGTTCTTGATTCAACTGAAAAGATGGATGCATTAGTATCAGATCTTGATACTATTCCATTTGGTCAATTAATTAAATTAGTTGGTACTGCTGATGCTCCATTATATGTTGGTGGTTCATCATCATCTCTACCATTCAATATGAAATTATATCTAAAACCTGCTACTGATAATAATGGTACTAAATATAATGGTAAGACATATTCATTAAAGAGTGATACAGTTGCTGCTATGGTTGGTGATGATTGGTATCAAGAATTATTTGGTATTCCTGGTGCATTCGTAGGTCCTAGTGGAACTAATCCTTCTAAAGAATATGTTGGTGAAATGTATGTAGTTATTGCATATTTAACTGGTTCATATTATCAATGTCAATTAGTTGATTTAGATGGCTTTGCATTACTTCCTAAAGATTTCTCACTTGTTGAAAATTATGTTAAAGAAGTATTAATGCCTGCTGCAACATTAGGTAAAGATCCTGTTACTCTTCCTACATCATCATATTTAACTGGTGACCTTACTTGGGAATCAAGTGATAACGATTTATTTAACCCTACAACTGGTGTTGTTGGTACATCTGAAGAAACTGTAACTGTTACATTAACAGCTAAATTCAGTTTTGGTGGTGTTGCAAAAGAAGTATCTAAAGAACTTACTATTGAAGGTAGTGCAGCTAAACCTGTAAATGTTAGCAATGTTGTTGCGTTAACTGAAGGTGGCGCAGTATTCTTCGAAGGTGTTATTGCTGCATTCGCATCAGATGGTAATAGTGGTGAAACACAAAAAGGATTTGTTGTTAAAGACTTAACTACTGGTGATATGATTATCGTTTCTGGTGTAGGTACATTATTAGGTCAAACATATCCTGCATTCCAAGATTCTGATAGTGATGCTGCTGAAATTGGTAAGAAAGTACTTGTTAAAGGTACATTATCAATCAATAATAGTCGTAAAGATGTAAATGTTGCTGATGGTAGCATTGATATTAAAGAGGCTGTAACTCTAACATTTGCTGAATCTGATATGGCTGTTGTTAATAATAGTGATCAATTAATGGCGCTTGTTAGTGATTTAACAAAGATTGACTTCTTTAAAGTAGTTAAGATTGTTGCAACTAATGAAAATCCACTTTATATTGGTGGATCTGGTACAAGTGCTCCATTTAACTTTAAAGTACATATGAAAGAATGTGCTGATAATAATGCAGTTAAAGCTCTAGATGTAAATAGTAAGATTATTGCTATTAAGACTGATGTAAATGAGCCTAATGCTGGTGGTGCTGATTGGTATAAGACAGCATTCCCTGGTGTTACTGGCCCATTTGTAGCTCCTAAATCTGGAAGCCCTGCATTAAAATATACAGGTACTATGTATATGATGATTTGCTACACAACATCAACTTATTATCAATGTTCTGTAGTTAATTATAGTGCTTGGAATTTAACTCAAATTACTGAATAATTTAATTATTAATTAATTATTCTATAAAAAAATATAAATGCCATGTATGTTTATATGACATACATGGCATTTATCTATTAATAAAAATTAAATAAAACAAGAGGAAAATAATATGAATAATCAACCTATCGGTGTATTTGATTCAGGAATTGGTGGATTAACTGTTCTTGATAAAATTTTAGAAGTTCTTCCAAATGAAGATTATATTTAT
>ONHH01000102.1 GCA_900317575.1 uncultured Bacillota bacterium
CGAGGTAGTGGAATATGCACTAATACCTTCTTACCCTTTTCAAAGCTACTATCCTCAATTCTTATATGATGTCTGATAGTTGCTCTTATTTCATGATATCCTTGTTCTCTAACCTTTTTGGCAGTTTTATAAGTGTGCATTTCTTCTAATGGTGTCTTCTTAAATTCCTTTTTTCTGGCATTAAAATCTTCATATGTTCCTAAAGTACCATAGAAAGATCTAATCAATTTTCTTTCTCCATTGATGTAAATCCATTCAATTCTTCTTTGATCCATGTATTCATATAAATCTTCTAAAGTAAAATCAGGTACTTCTTTTCTAATTCTTTCTAGTGCATCATTTACACTAACAGTAAAAGAATCAGGAAGTCTTTTAATCAATTCTCTGTGAGCAATTAGACTATATCTTAGCGCCTCACTAATGTCACCACGTTCTAATCTCTTATCAATTAATTTAATTGCATAATCCAAATTACCTGCTTCTTTTTCTTGTAAAATATCTTCAGGTAAACCTACATTTAAGTATTTAAAATAATCATTTTGATTTTTAACTTTATCCATTAATTTTCTCCTTTATTGTGTCTAATTACATCAGCTACTAAATTTCTAAAGAATACATCTCCAACTTGCTTATATCCATCCATTGTTAGATGAACTCCATTACTACCAATTAATTCTGTTTTTTTACTTCTTGCATTAACTGGTAATTCAAAATGAGGCATGTTGTTTTCCACGTCTATCATCGCTTTTGTATCAATGTAGCGCATGAATGAAGCATATTTTTTTCTATCACAAAAACTTTCCAAAAATTCATTGTAGAAAAAGGCAGTACTCAACTCTCCGAATACATCGTGATAAGGACCATTAGCCCCATAATTTGATGCCATTCCACCATCGATAGAGCAACTCTGTATGCCAAGTAATCTCACCTTGCAATCCTTAAAATCTTCATGAACCTTATCAATTAATTTAACCATGAATTCTTCATGTCTAGAATGGTCATGATTAAAAGGAATATATTGGCCATTCCAAGAAAGTAAGATGTATAAATAATCTATTTTTTCAATTCCAATATCCTTACAATATCTCTTAAAATCAATTCCATCTATATCTTTATAGAAGAATGGATTTCCTTTTTCAAATTCGTACTTTTCTACACTAAATGTATCTTTATGAACTCCACCTTCTAAATTAACAAACTCGCGCCCTATATCAGCAGTAATTCCCCAATTACCATTTCCTCGTTTAAACTTAATTCTATCCTTTTCAATTGATTCTAAAACCCACTTTTTATTATTTGACATCCACACACTGTGTTGATCATTTTCGGTAAATGGATTATTTTTATACTCTACCCATACTCCAGCTTGAGCATCCACAGTTTCATTTAATACGAAGTGTCTCCATTGCCAGCCTCCGTATCCTTCATAACCAATTACCTTTGTACAATTCTCATACTCGATTTCTTTTTTCATTGTACCAACGAAATTGAAATTGTCACCCATTCCGTAGCTTTTTGGGTCACCTTCTAAAGTTACACTATCTTCAAAACGCATGCAACCTATTGCAGGCCAAACCCCATTGAATGTCAGTGAATCTCCTAAACATAAAATGTTTAATTTCTCACCTTTAACTTTCTCAATTTTGTTAACGACAAGTGTTGTTTCTGCTTCCTCAATTAAATTCATGAAGTCATCATATAAACATATTCTCAATTTATATTCTCCTTCATCTCCCTCCTTTGGAGTATATGTAAAATATCTTGGATAAGCTCTACCTTTAGCGCAATTACAATATATATAGTACTTATATGGATTCATTGACCTAATGATTCCTCGATAAAACATTTGAAATTCATCGCCAATAACAAGTTCATAACTTTTTGCAACATAAATTAATCGATCATTCATTTTTTCACCTCTAAAATACATATTCATTATAACATAAAAAAATAACTTGTGTTACACAAGTTATTTATTAATTACAAGTACAGGTCTAATTGCATAATTCCATTGAGCTTCTCCGAATTTTTTATCTTCATCATAAGTAGCTTTTTCAAAATGACCTTCACTATCAAAATAAGCAATAATCTTAAAAGTATCATCGAAACAATCAACTACTTCAGTCATACTTTTTTGATTTATTCTTGATACAATTTCATAATATGCCATACAATCACAATCAGCTCTCTTCTCTAAATAATATGAATATGGTGCCTTTAAGTCGACTACATCCTTATATTCTTCATATTCTTCTTTAGTAAGTAATCTAACTTCTTCAATTCTTTCTAGTTCTTCATTAGTAAAGTGTTTTGCAATTTCACAACTTGTTAAATACTTTTCTAAAAATTCTGCGTTATCATTTCCAAAAGAATTTAAAGAAATTAAAAGCATTTGTTTCCTGTTTTCATCAAGAACAATCCATTCTAATTCTTCACTTGATTCCTTACTAATTCTACCAAATTTATAAATCTTATTTTCTTGCATAATAATTACCTCATTTTCTTTACAGTAACATTATACACTAAAAAATTAAAACAAAAAACAATTTACTTCTATTTATTCCTAAGAATTTTATTCTTAATAAAACTTAATCCATAATACTTTCTAATAATTATTATAGCAATTAATAATCCAACAGCTAAAACGATAGCACAGCTCAAAATAATGACTAAATAATTGTAATTAGATCCAACATATACGTTATCATTATTAGAATTAAGCAAATTAACTTTTTTAATATTGTTTGTCCTATTAACGCTAATTCTAACTTCGTTAATACTATTTTCCCTATTTAACACTTCAAAGCTAATTCTATCTTTATTATTGATATCATTGTAACTTATCTCTAATAAATCATTATCGATTAAAGTATTTTCTTTTATATCGTAAGCTTCACCCATTACTATTTTTGAAAAAGCAATTCTTTTATCAATTATATATTCTTGATTAACAATATCAATAGCATCACTTCTAACTAAATTATTGCCATTATAATAATCGACATAAAAATATTTAATTGTATTATCAATATCAGTAATACTTAGGTCAAAATCTATTTTTTTGTTTTTCACATTACAATGAATAACATTATCAGGTTCATTATCCAGTACAAATACGCTTAAATTCTCATTAATTTCATAAATTCCTTCACTAGTTTTAATAAAACTTACTAAAAATTCATTATTTCCCCTTTTTAAGTCTCTCAAATAAAGATAAATGACTAATTCACCACTACTAGACTTAAAACTCTCAAAATCGCTAAATTTCGCATTATTTACCCATATTTCCTCAATTTTCACATCTTTTTCGCTTATTTCTTCAATTTTTGGCATTTTATACTCTAATTTTAGAGTTTCTCCATCTTTAACATAATAATCATAATTTCTGATCAAATAACTATTATCATCGCTATTAATTTTATATTTATCACTTACATAAAAATTGATTGTCTTAAATATCTTATCATCAATCAATAATTCTATTTTATAACTTCCAACTCTATCTATTGAATAATTATTATATATTTCATAACCATTGAGTAATCCTTTAGTATTAAATTCTAACTTGTAGTGTAATGGATAAGTTACATTATCTCTAACATTCACAGTCGGATATACATGTGTAACACTTGTAAGTTCTAAATTTCCATAAGAATAATAGGTAATATAATTACCTTGTTCATTAGAATTAAATCCTCCAATAGTTTTTACAAGTGTTCTATCAATTTTTTTATTAAATGAATAAATGTATTCATTTATATTATTTGGTTTATCATTATTATCGTTATAATCGTTTTCCTCAATAAATAAACTTATATCATATAAATTGATATCATTTAAAAATACATATCGGTTATCAATATATTTTAATGCTACATATTTATCATCAAGCTCAATTATTTTATCTGTATAACTATATTCTTTATCATAAATTCTTTTTTGCTCATCGATATTCCACACTTCTAATCCATTTTTAAAGAACCTAGCATAAAACGTAAATCCATAATAATTTATATATGTTTTACAATATATAGAATCATTACTAAATGATAAACCATATATTTTATTTAGATTCTCATCATAACAATAAAGAGACTTATCCATTGATAAATATAATTTATCATCCTTCACTTCAATATTATTAAACGCCGGTTCATTAAAGCTCTTTACATCAATTCTCTTTAATTCTTTATCGATTGAATAAAGAATAATTCCCTTACCATTATCAGTATTTCCTCCATTACCAAAATCCCCACCAGCAAGTAAATCTTTTTCAAGAACTAAATGAATATAATCATTATTATTCACTACTTTTTTTACACTTACCTTTTTACCTTCATTTATTTCATATGTTTTAGAATTAATTACTCCATTATTATTAATAATATAACTACTTAACACTCCTTTATAAGTACTAAAAACATAATAATCATTATCAATACATATAGTGTTAACTCTATCACTTTTTTCTTCTAATTCATTATTTATAATCTCTCCATTAAATAAAGCATTAATAAAAACTAGTTTTTCTTCACAATTTCTTACAATAACTATTCTATCTTCTTGAATAATCACATTATCTTTTAATAATTCTGCTTCTTCTATATTTTGAACTAAAGTTTTATATAATAACCTATTCTTATAGCTAAAACTTATACTTATAGATTCATTTTCATAATTCACTGATACCTGAATATCTTCATTTAATCTATATTCATATTTTTCTATATATTCATCTTCTTCACTTATTTTATTTATTAAAGATGTAACAGGATTAAATAGAGATAAAAAGAAAGAAAAACAAGTTAAACAATAAAAACAGAAACTACTTAACATTATTATTCACCTTCCTTTTAATAATTATTCTTAAACCAATGACAAAAATTGATGTAATGATAAAAGTCATTAGAATATAGAGATACGGATTAAAATCTTTATGACTCTCATTATTAATATAACTGCTATTTCTTTCTCCAATTTCTCCATTAATATTATTAGATTTGCTCACACTATCGATTCGTTCTAGTCTATTATCTATATTATTGATGCTAACACTCTCTTCATTTAAGTCCTTTATTTCAAAAGAGACATATTTTTCTTCATCAACACCTCTAATTATTAAGACATAATTTCCTATTGTTTCAATTTTTTGTCCACTTTCAATATTAATTCCATTTAGTTTTCCTTCCCCAACAAACTCTATTCTTGTTCCTATTTGGTACTTCTCATTATCCCTTACATTACACATGTCAAAAACGTAATATGAGTACCCTAAATTAACTCTGAATCCATCCAATTCTAAATTTGCATTAGTTATATACCTGCCAAACTTCTCATAATCTAGGCTTAAATCTAGTTTACATTCATAACCATTTATAAAAAGAATTGGGTAATCTAATCTTATTAAAACACCATCTTTATCAACTAATTTGTCCTTATAAATTAAATCAAGTTTATTGTTTAAACCTATTTTTAATTTATTATTACTATCATTATATTCATAATAAAAATCATCTTTAAATGATCTTTCCTTTTTATCAACTGGCATGATCATATCTAAAAACAATTTATATAAATATTTATTCCCATTTTCTGTCTCAATCTTTAAACAAGTCAATTCACCATAATTACTTGCTACTACATCAGTTATACTGCTTTCAAATTCAATTTTTCCTTCGCTTATTTCTCCATCACAAATTCTATAAGTTTTATATTTTAATACACCAACTTCACTATCAATGGTAATCAAATTATCAATTTCATAACTAAATATATAATTTACATTATTATTGTTATTAATAAAAATATTGTTATATAAATTAATCTCTTTATTATCTATTTTAATTGTCTTATATATTTCTAAATCCTTATTTAATAATTGATAATAATAAACATCATTATCATTATCTAAAAATACATAGCCATAATAAAAGTCATCATCTATTTTCTCAACAAAACAATCAATAAATTTATATCCTAAACTACTTCCCTTTATATTTACAGTTCTTATAATCTTATTATTCTGTAGTTTTATTTCCACAATTCTATCTTCATATAATAAATATAATCCATTATTCAATTGATTATATTTTAAAAGTAAACATCTATCTAAATTAAAACTAGTTAGTGTTTCCACTTCATAATAATTTAAACTTAACAATTTTATGTTTTTATTTTCATCATAACTATCTATTATAATCAGATTGATAATTGGATCATTTGCTTCATCAAAAGTTACAAACGAATCGACATATTCATATGGATAAAAATCATTTTGAAAATAAATCTCTCCATCTATTATTAATAAAACTCTAATATCGTAATTATCTAAATGCTTATATTGAATTATTAGATAATAATCATCATCGTTAATCATCCTTTTATCCATTGAAACAAAATTTTCAATATCAATTGTTCTTTCTTCTTCAACGCCAAATGAATTATATGATGTACTTTCATCATTGATTATATATACATCTCTTTTCACAAACACATCCTTATCAGCTTTTTCTTGATAAGTAATTGTATACGCTCCAACTACCCCATAATTGATATTATTAGTATAAATTGTATAACCCTCCACGTTAAGTTCACTTAACTCTAGTGGATGCTTAACACTCATAATAATAGTACTAAAGTTATAACTCGCTGCACTCGTACAAAAATTAAATAACGAAACAAAAACAATTATAAAAAATATAAAAATTAAATATTTAATTATCTTTTTAAACATAAAAAAACACTTATCTCCTTTACAAATATTTGTAAAGAAATAAGTGTTTTTACTTTTAATTATTATATAGCAATGTGATAAATTCTAGAATCAATTATAACTTCACCTAAATTTTTCTTAACTGCTTCTTCATAAAGCTTTAATTGATCTTCATGGCGCATATCAATATTACTAAATTCTGAATCAGTCTTGTAGTCCACAATATGATATTTACCATCCTTATAGTATAGTAAGTCAATAACACCATTAATAATGCCATTAATGGCATTAGAACTAAATGCAAACGGAATTTCTGTA
>ONHH01000101.1 GCA_900317575.1 uncultured Bacillota bacterium
CAGCTCTTTCTCTAGAAAGACCACCTGGTCCTAAAGAAGATAAACGTCTTTTATTTGTAAGTTCTGATACTGGATTAACTTGATCCATGAATTGAGATAACTGAGAACTACCAAAGAATTCTTTGATAACAGCAGTTATTGGTCTAATATTAATTAAAGATTTAGGTGTAGCTTCTGCTTCATCTAATGTAGTCATTCTTTCACGAATAACTTTTTCCATTCTAGTAACACCTATTCTAAATTGATTTTGAATAAGTTCACCAACTTGTTTTACTCTACGATTTGATAAGTGATCGATTTCATCAAGATTACCAATTCCTTCAAGTAAGTTTAAGTAATATGAAACTGATGCATATATATCAGATATAGTTAATCTTTTTTCTTTAATACTTGGATCATTACCAATAATATTTACAACTTTAGTTTCATCATTTGGTGCATATACTTTAACTAATTGTACTTTATTATAAGTATCAAGTTCTTCATTTATTTTAACTTCAATTAAGTTAAGTCCATCATGTAATAATGGTTTTAGTTCATCAAAAACTTCTCTATTAATTAGAGTACCTTTTTTGAATTTAACTTTACCATCAACTTTGATATCTTCTGCAAGTGTTCTATTAAATAATCTATCACATACATCTAATTTTTTGTTAAATTTATATCTACCAACTTTAGATAAGTCATATCTAAACATATCAAAGAATCTTGTAATTAATTGGTTCTTTGCAGAATCTAGTGTAGCAGGTTCTCCTGGTTTTAACTTTTCATATATTTCAATTAAAGCTTCATCAGTATTAGTTGTAGAATCCTTATCTATTGTATTTTTTAAATATACACTATCACCATATAAATCTAACATATCTTCATTGCTTGATAGTCCAAATGCACGTAAAAAAGTAGCTGCTGTTACTTTTCTATTTCTATCAATTCTGATATCAACAGCATCTTTACTATTTAATTTGAATTCAAGCCAAGTTCCTCTATTAGGTATTATTTGGGAAGTAAATATTTTTCTTCCGTTCTTATCAACTTCAACACCATAATAAACACTAGGTGAACGAACTAATTGTGATACAATTACTCTTTCAGCACCATTGATTATGAATGTACCACTATCAGTCATCATAGGCATATCACCAAAGAATAATTCTTGTTCTTTAACTTCACCAGTTTCGTTATTAAATAAACGAGCTTGTACTTTTAATGGAGAAGCAAAAGTTGATTTTCTTTCTTTACACTCCTTGATTGTTAATCTAGGCGCTTCAAAAGAATAATCACCTATTTCTAGTGATAAAGTACCAGCAAAGTTTTCAACAGGAAAAAGTTCCTCTAAAACTTCCTTTATTCCTTCTTCGGTAAACCATTGATATGATTTTTTTTGGATTTCTAGCAAATCCTTAAGTTCAAGAGAATTTTCTATCTTTGAAAAATCTCTTCTTTCACGATCTTTACATACTTTTCTTACTTTGTAAGCCACATGTTTCACCCCTAACAATAATATTCAAAGAACATGTCCCTAAGACCTAAAAAAGAGGACATAGTACCAATTTAAAATTCTACTAGATAATTGTTTTAAAGTCAATACATTTTACAAAAAAACTTTTTTTATTTTACAGAAAAAAAGCACTGTATCGTGCTTATTTCTTTATATATTAATGTATTTAACTTCATTAACGAAATTATTATTATTTGATAATACTGAATAATTATCTAAATCTGCATCATTATAAGATAATTCTAGTCCAAATTCAGCAAATATTCTTAATAAAACTTCTTTAGAATAAGACTTTATTTCACCAACTCTTTCATTCTTTTCTTTATTGAATTTTTTTAATGAAATCTTGTCAATAATGTTTTCCACAAGAAAATCTACTGAACTTTGATCATATCCTTCTGGAATTATCAAGTAAAATTGTTTTCTTTTAATATCAATAATAGTTCCTGCTAAATATTTATTATCTTCTAAGATATCAATATTGTAATTTCCGTTATCATTTTGAACTTCTATTCTTTTCATAAGTTAACCCCCAAAAAATTAATTGGGCATATATTAACACAAGAGTTAATTATTGTCAAATAAATGCTTTTATTATTAAAAATCCCTTTGACTTTTTAACTACTTCAAATGTAAATACATCACTTAAATCTCTCATCATTGATAAAGCACCTTGGTCTTTTCTCATAACAATCCATAATTCACCATTATTATTTAAATGATCTTTTGCATTATTTATTATTTCATATACTTTTGTTTTACCAGCATGTATAGGTGGATTTGTAATTATACAATCATATTTACTGTCAACATTTTCATATATGTCACTTTTAAAAACATTTAGATTTGTTTTTTTATTCTCTTTGATATATCTTTTACATAAATGAATAGCTCTATCATTTACATCTACCATATCAACAATAAAACCATCAGATAAATTTGATATATATATTCCAATAGGTCCACATCCACAACCTATATCAAGAAAAGAACTTTTATTACTATAATCTATGCTTTCAAGAAGTAATCTTGTACCAAAATCCAATCCTTTTTTATTAAATACACCATTATCAGTATAAAAATAAAATTCAGTTCCATTAATATTTTCTTTATTAATTTTAACATCACTTTTTAAATTATTGTTATTTTCAAAATATTGATTCATATTATCACTTCACTTCTTTTTTTATTATATCACATAAAAGAAAAAAGACACATACGTGCCTTTTAATTAAGCTAATTCTACTGAAGCTCCAGCTTCTTCTAATTTAGCTTTGATTTCTTCTGCTTCTTCTTTAGAAATGTTTTCTTTTATAGCTCCACCATTGTCAGCTATATCTTTTGCTTCTTTTAATCCAAGACCAGTAATATCTCTAATTACTTTGATAACTGGGATTTTTGAAGTTCCAGCATTTGTTAAATTAACAGTAACTGTACTTGGTTCATCAGATGCTGCTCCTCCAGCAACTGGTGCTGCAGCTACAGCCATAGCTGATGGATCAACACCAAATTCTTCTTTCATAGCATCTACTAATTCATTGATTTCTAATAAAGTCATTTCTTTTAATGAAGCAATAAAATCTTCTTTGTTTAATTTAGCCATTCTAATTTCCTCCCTATTTTTCATTTTCCTTTTGTTCACTATACATATTGATAGCGATAGATAAATTTCTTAATGGTCCAATTAGGCCACCTGCAAGCATTGTTAATAAACCTTCTCTTGATGGTAATGAAGCTAATGCTTTTATTTCATCAAGTGTTGTAACTTTACCATCAACAATACCACCTTTAATTTCTAAAGCTGGATGTTCTTTAGCAAAATCACTTAATGCTTTAATAGGTGCAATAGAATCATTTGAATATGCCATTGCACTAGGACCTTCAAGACATCCATCTAAGTTGTAATTAAGACTATCTAATGCTCTTTTTGCTAAAGTGTTCTTCCAAACTTTGTATTTAGAATCGTTTTCACGAAGCTTTCCACGAAGTTCAGCAGTTTCTTCTGCAGTAAGACCACGATAATCAAATAAGATAAATGAAGAGCTATTCTTTGCAACTTCTGCTATTTCTTCTACAGTTTTTGCTTTTCCTTCAAGTATTTTTTGACTTGCCATGATATCCTCCTTCATATTTTATATTAAAAAAGTCTTTGTACGCAAAGACAAAGACTTAAAAGTATTAAGTAATTGTCCTCGGTAA
>ONHH01000100.1 GCA_900317575.1 uncultured Bacillota bacterium
ATGACTTAAATTATTGATATCAACTACTTTACCTTTAACAAAGATCATTCCTTTAGAAGAAAGACGATTAATACTATATTCACAAACATAAACATTAACATTATTTAAATCAAAATCTTTAGTTGAATCAGTTGTAATTAAACTAATTCCACTTTCCGCAATATTATTATTGTAATTATTAATTTCTAATTGACTAGTGACCTTATCACCATCTAATAATCTTAGATATGCTTTTTCCGAAATATCCGGAGAGCCAACGATAACTTTTCCATCATTAGTCCAGCAAATATTATTACGATAATCAGCACCAGCTTTTTCAGCTCTAAACATATCAGACATCGTCATAAAATTATTTGTTGGTTGAAAGGTTGTTGCGCCGGAATTATCAAAGAAATCACCGTTGATCCCCGCAACAACTAACCATCCTGGATGGTTCTTTTCAAAATCTGCACATGCTTGTCTTGTAGTCATCGCTTTCCACTTATCAGCATTTAAACCACTATAAGTGACAACACGATAATCATTATCAGTATCAAAATCTACCCATTGAACAGTATGAGGATTAAAGAAATATTTAGGACTATTCTTATCCTTAGTACCATTATTAACTGTTTCAATATGTTGAATATTAGCAGTTAATGGTCCATCAACATTCCAAGTTACTTTTTCATCAAGATTATGAGCATAATCAGATAAACTAGCACCAGCTATTTTATTATTTGAACTAAATAATAAAACAATTAATGCTAATAAAAAGATAAAAGATAATTTTTTTATATTATTCATTATTTCCTCCATTATTAATTCTTTCTTTTTCATCTTGATTAGTACGTAAATAAACAATATAATATTTCTTAAATGTAAGCTTTACAGCAAGATACATTGGTAATGACATTCCTACTGTAATTAAAATAATAAAAATTGTATCAAATCTAATAATTATAAATGCCCAAACAATTGTTATTACCGCAACAATAATTGTTGATAATAGATCTTTAAAAGCCATTAAAAATGCTAATTTAAAATCTTGAATGATATTTAATCCTTCTCCATATGCCATAATTAATGGAAGATGAATAAAGATAATCAAAAACATTAAAGCAAAGCCAATTGACGCAATCAATCCAAAGATATTGATTATTCCTTGATTAAGATTTAAATAGAAATAACGAATTGAATTGAAGAATAAGACAATAGCTATGCCAATAATAATGGTTTCAAGTAAGGCTTTAAAATAGTTCTTAATAAAGCTTTTAAAGAAATCTTTAAAGAGACTATTAGTTTCTCTTAATTCATATAATCTAATAACATTTACTCCAGCACAAATAGCCGGATATAAATAAAGAATAATGGGAATAAGAGCTAAAATATTTAATAATAAATTATTTTGTTCTTTAAAGAATAACGAAATAACAATAAAGAATAAGAAAGAAGGAATGATAATAATAAGGTTAATAAGTACTAATCTAAAGACATAATCGAAAAACCGAAAGACAAGACTATTATTCCAATTATTTTTCATTCCTTCTATTCCTTTCATTAATTATCCAACAATACCACTACGTTCAACACCTTCAATGAAGCTTCGTTGTACGAATAAGTAACCAATTAATAATGGTAACATCATTAAGAAGGCAGCCGTATTAGTAATTGCGGAAGTAAAGAATGGGTTCTGTCCAACTTCATCACCAACCATATGAAGGAGGTGTTTGAAGGCAGGTTGCATCAAGATACCAGAAATCCATTCAGCAATGTTAAGTAAATACATTGTCATTAATGGGAATGAATCACCTGATATACCATAGGCTTTAACATAATAAGCATCATTCCATTGCCATACAAAAGCGAATAGAGCAACCGTAGTAACAGTACCACGTGCATTTGGTAGCATTACGCTCCAATAAGTTTTAATAACACCAGCGCCATCGATTTGAGCACTTTCTTCAAGTTCTAGTGGCAAGCCTCTAAAGGTTTGTCTAAATAGATAGATGAATAATGAGGCTCGAATACCTTGACCAAAGAAGGCCATGATATAAAGGACACTATCCTTACCTTCACCTCTTAGAGATATTGTTTCGCCATTATTAAATAATTTAATTAAGCCAAGAATATCAAAATGAGTGAAATATAATGAACGCGATAAGGCGATAGTTTGTGGTGGAATAAGTAAACATAACATAACCATCCAGAATAAGATATTACTACCCTTGAAACGAAGTCTTGCGAAAGCATAACCAGCAAGAGAAGTAATGAATACTTGAATTACGGAAGTGAGTAAAGAAATCTTAATATTATTCTTTAATGCATTCCAATAATCCATAATGGTTACAGCAATTTTAATATTTACTAACGAGAAGTGTTCAGGTACCCAAGTAACAAGTGGGTTATTTAAGTCAACTGGGTCTTTTATCGCAACGATGATTTCTCTAAAGATTGGATATACAATAATAAATGATAAACCAAATAAGAGGAAGAAACGAAGGATACCAACTAAGACATGACTAGCCTTACTTACTCTTACAGCTCTTTGAACAGGATTTTTTAGATTAGCTTTCCATTCTTCAAAACGAGCTTGCATTTGTTGTTTGCGGAGTTCTTTTTCTGATAAATTCTCATTATTCTCGTTCATCATAATAGAACACCACCTTTGAAAGAATTAATAATAGAATTGATAATACTATCGCAACTACTACTAGATATGTCCATGACATTGCGGCATGAATACCATATTCTGAATTCTTTGAATAGTTTTCAATAACTTTATTGATATTACTACGTAAATATGAATCAACAATTGTATATACGATAACAGTTGGAATCATCGATGATACCATTGGTAGAGTAATCTTCCAGAATTGTTCATATTGAGTAGCACCTTCCATCTTCGCTGCTTCATACAAATGGCGAGGAACCGATTGAATAGCTGTTAAGAAGATTAGGATTTGAATACCTGAATAAGAAATAGTATTATAAATAGATGTTGTAATACCACTTAAGAAGGTAATCAAGGCTTGAGGAATACCTATACCTAATAAGAAGGTTGACATATCAAATAATGTAGTTAAAGCATCTTTACCACCACTACCCATGGCAGTATTGATATTTGATGCTGATTCAATAGCGGCTGATACTGCTTCTGAATTAAAGATTACTGGTAGGAAGAAGATTGCTCTAACTAGGGCTCTTCCCTTAAATTTACCATTTAATAATACCGCAATCAATAAACTGAAGATTGTAACAACAGCACAATCACTTAAGATATTAGTGAATGTATTCCATAATTCTACTGGATATTCAGCATCTACACGGAATGCATATATATAATTATAGAAGATATTTGTTCCTTCAATTGGATTAGTAAAGTTCTTCAAATTCTTATCCGCATTAGTGAAGAATTCACCAAAGTGGATGATAATACCATTAGGAGAAATCTCTAGAGTAGAGAATGAATAAATTAATGACATTATCATTGGATATAGGAAGAAGGCAATAAATCCAATTAAAACTGGAAGTAAGAAAATAACTGATACTACACGTTTTTGATTATCAAAACGTAAGCGGTCAAAAGTTCTTTCTTTAATCCATTTCATTGGCCAGAATACATAACCTAAGAACCAGCCAATTTTCTGCATAATTAGTGATAATTTGCTTCCACGATATTTTTCTTTAATTTTAACAATTAAATTAAAGAAGAAATTTTTAATTTTAGTTAGGAAGTTTTCTCTTTTAACCATCTTAAACCTCCTATATTGCAACTGCGTAATTCTTTGCTTCAACTACTGTTCCATCAGTAGCAGTATAAGGATTACGAGTGTAATTTAGATAAATAGTTTTTGAATTAGTTCCATCTGAATATACTACTTTGAAGATATTAGAACTTAATTGTTCATGAGATACAAAGCGATATTTGAAGATTTCAAGATCATTTAATACTTTATAAACATATTTAATATCATCTGTCCAGTCATCAAATAATGTAAAGTAATAATAATTATAATCAGTTTGTAATAATTTTTCACTAGAATCAGCAGTAACTGTAAAGGCAATATTTGAACCAGTTTCAATGATTCTCATTAATTGTTCAGTTAAACCTTTTTCAATATTAGCATTAATACTTGTACCACTATAATCAAATAAACCATTTACTACTAATTGATAGAATGGAATTGAATAGTCAAATACTTCATATGCAGTATATTGGAATGGAATTTCTTTAGCAACAGTTGTATATTTTAGAGCATAATCATAAGGAGCATATAATGTTAAATTATTAATTCCTGCTTTATTTAAGATTTCAAATGATTTAATTTGTTCATTAACAGCATTAATCTTAAATGTTTCAATGCCTTTCTTATAATCACCTGTTAAACGAGATCCTAAATCCATTACCGCAAGGTTATTAGCATTATCAGTTAAACGTGAATAATTCTTAGCTAGCTTTTCAGCAAATGATACGAAATATCGAGGAGATAATGCATATACCCAACCCTTAGTCTTATCATATACATTAGTATTGATATCA
The DNA here is from genome assembly GCA_900317575.1 of uncultured Bacillota bacterium. Taxonomy (GTDB): domain Bacteria; phylum Bacillota_I; class Bacilli_A; order ML615J-28; family CAG-313; genus UBA1737. The sequence continues at coordinate 4,523 of ONHH01000100.1, forward strand.
TAAGGACGCCATTCACTACGTTTTCCATCTACCGCATGAGATGTATAATGCATTGAACCAAATGATTCTTTAAAGATATTATATTCACCAAAATTAACATATGGATATAGATTAACTGATGAATCATTATTATTTAGCATTGCTTGAAATTTCGATTTAGAACCGATTAGACTAGAAATCTTCATTGATGTAAAGGATACATCTTTAAGATTTTCTTTACGCCAGCCTAAATAAGAAATATTAATATTTTGTGGACCTAATTGCTTTACTTTAGCAATCATTTCTTCTAATTGTTCAAGAGTTGTAAGACTATCTTTAGCATTATAAGGAATACCAACAAAATTAGCTTTATGCGAATATGTACCAATAACTTCTAAATTAAGTACTGGATTAGTTGTATGATCTTTTTCTTCTAAATTATAAATTTTCTTTAATTTGTTTTGATAGATTTTAGCAACATCAGAATAATTTAATTTATCTTGAGGAATGAAATCATAATCAATTACAATATCATTTTTACTCATTGCGTTAGTCCATTTAGTAAGATGCTTTCTTTCATAAGAAGCAGTACCAACAGTGATACCTTTACTTTCACGAACATAACAAGTAAAGAAATTCTTATTATAGCTATCATTTCTTCCGGAAATATCACAAGTTAGAAGTAATTGAGCAGCAGATTCTTTAGCATTAGCAATCATACCTGAATTATTACCTGGATTAACTACTGCATACATTGGGAAGAATAATTCTTGAGTACTACCTGGATTTACATATTGTACATATGATAAATCCGTTGAATATACACGTTTAGAATACTTAGCATAAGCAGTCTTACCATTATCATGGTTTAGAATTGCACCAGATCCATCAGGAATAATGGTATATCCTTCAATACCTTTCTTTGTAGCAGTAAAATATGGAAGAATTTCAATGAATGTTATTGGATAATTTGGATCATCTTTGATTGAATTACCAGGAATAGTTACTTCAAGTCCATCTTCACCTAAATGATATTCGATAGCAATTTCAAATTTAGGGTTAGAAATATCTACTTCTTGATTGAATTCTTCATTATCACTTTCAAGGTCTTCTCTTGTATATCCACACCATTCATATAAATATAGATATAGATTATTTTTAACAGTTGTAGACATTGAATCAAGAGGTCCTTGGAATTCATAATATGCATAACCAAATTCATTACCTGGATCATCTTCCGCAATTAAACGGTAATAACCTTCAGTAAGTCTTGCGTAAGCTGAACGATTATCTTTAACATAATCAACTACACGGCCTTTAGTAGTACCAGTTTGAACAGTAACACCTGCTTCTTTTCTTTCTTTACTACGTTCCATATAGTCATCTAATAATTTATCTTTATTAATGCATTTAGGGAAATATGTGTAATCAATACCACGTTTTTCTATATGGTACCAACAAGTTAAAGTATCATTAGCACTATCAATCTTATACATGTAATTAGGAGTAAGAGATTCATTGCTTCTTAAATCATGGTCAGTTACTGAATATTCATAATTAGTATAAGTACCAGTTTGACCTTTTAATACTGCATAAGATACAGTTAAGATACTGTTTTGAAGGATTCTTGTAACTAAAGTTGCGTTAGGATCTTCTTCAGGTACACAGCTATCCCATGTTTGAAGAATATTATCTGAACTATCTTTTAGAACTAATTTAAAGGCAGTAGTGTAATTACTGAAATAGAATTCATATTTATTACCATTTTCTAGTGTCTTTGTAAGTGTTGGTTCAGTACCTGTACTTAAACCAATACCACCAGGACCAAGTAAAGTAGTTTCACGATATGAACTCCAGCTACTTAATGCTGCAAGCTTTGCGTCAACTAAATCAAGAATATGATTAGATGCTTCAATCTTAGTTTCTAGTTCACTATATTTTGCATCATCAAATGTACAAATCTTTGTATATAATGCATTATCATTATAAATATGAGCAGCTAAATCATTGTATTCACCATCATATCCAGCTTTTTCTAAATCAGTCATCTTATTGGATGAATATTTAATAATATTAACAAATTCTTCTTCTGTTAAAGTTGCACCAGTATTATTAACATATTCTAAAGCTGTTGAATATGTAGGAGTGATAGATTCATAATCTTCTTTATCAACATATAGATATTCACTAATCCATTCATCTACAGTTTTAGTATTATCCCAACGGGAATCATCCATTGCTGCTTTTTCTTGAATTAATGCTTCATTATCTTTACGATATTTTTCTTCAGATACAAATTTATTTAATTCTTCTTTATATCTTGCATATTCAATAATATCATTAGGAGTTAAAGTATCTTTAGATACCCCAGCTAAAGTCCATGGATATTTATATTCTTTACTAGTCATATCATATTTATTGACATTAGTTAAGATATCTGTAGGTTTAGTAAAACCTTCTAATTTTTCCCAATATTCATCACTATATTTATTATGAAATGTTACTTCACTTGCTTTATATTTACCAAGGAAATATACAAGTAATACGATAATGATGATTGCGGCTAGAAGTATTAATAATGCTCTTTTAATTATTTTACCAAGTGAAAGAGGTTTTTTAACTGGTTGTTTAATTTCTTGTTCCATAATGCACCTCCTTACATATACCTAATTGACAACTCATCGTAAATGGAATAGAAGAATCCATATACTTGTTGTGCAAGGTTAAATAATAGTAAAGCAATAAAGCACATTATTACTGCCGCAACAGCAGTTAGAATGATACACCATAATACTCGACCTAAACCATATTCATGAATACTCATTAAACCGGTGAACGCAAGTATTCCCGTTAGACCCCAACCAATAATATTAAGAAGTAAGATGAATTGAGCTTCATCAGTAGTAATATAATTACTGATAATAATCTTTAAGAAACCAATTAACATTACTGGACAATAGGAATAGAAAGCCATCATGATGATTTCTTTCATCTTTCCTTTACCATCCATTAATGTAGTTACACTCCAATTGGCAACTGATAATAGAATTGGGGGAACGATACTATAAACAAGGATTGTAATACTATTAAATTTTTGAGGATTATTAGTATTAACTACGGGACCTAAGCCATTGTATTCTACCATCTTCATCGCAACATACAATAAGATAATAACAATACCGACCCACATCTTACCCTTCTTTTCTTGTTTGAAGGCTTGCCATCCAGCAACTGGATGAGTTAAGATATAGAAGGGATGACGAATAACTTCATCAAAGAAAGTTTTAACAGCATTCTTAATGGTTCTAAGAATTAATTTAACAACATCAAAGAATGATTTCTTTTCTTTTTCTTCTTCCGAATTAGAAATTTGCATAGGCTCTATATTTTGATTATTTGCTTGTTCCATTATTCGTCCCCTCCTTTCACAGCATTTTTATTATATCGTTTACGAATTGTCTTAGTAATAATTGATACAACAATTCCTACGATAAAGACAACGACAACAGTCATTATTAAATTAAAGTTTTGATTTAATACACCATCACGATATTTTTCAAATGATTTTGAATAATATTTTGGTGCATGTGCTAATTTAAAGTAATACATTGCTTCCTTATATTGATCACGACGATGTAATGCTTTACCAATACCAAGATATGCAAGTTCATAGTTAGTATTCATTTTGATTACTTGACGCCAATATGATTCAGCACCCATTTCTTTAACAACAGGTTTACCTTCAGCATCTAATACTACATTACCACTACTATCTACTTCATAAGTATCAGTGATAACACCATTTTGATATAAGAAAGTTGCGGTATTAACAGCTTCACCAAATTCAGTTGTTTCAAATAAGATAATACTTCTTGATGCGTTATCGAGACAGATAACAGTTTCTTCTTCAATTTCTTCACCAGTAGATGTTGTATAAGTACGATATAAATAATCAAGCGCAACTGGATTAGCAATTGAATTACTTAAACCATTTGATGAACCTGATGTACTAATACCACCTGGTTGTTCACCAGTGATATATAGAAGATTACCATCTAAATCATATGTAAATAATCGACCTCTTTGTTTATCACAAACCGTAAAATTACTACGTTTTGATACCGCAACAGCGGTTAATACTGATGAACCGATAATAACATTATTTTCCGTAGAAGTTTGTAGATATACTGCATCACCATCTGGTTTAACATAACCATTACGATTCATGATATCAAGACCTTTAGTATTGATAATCTTAACCATATTTAAACCATTAGAAACAGAATTAGCTGATGAAATATTAGCTTCAGGATTTGATGTAGCATATAGATAGCCATCATCAGATACTGCTAAATTATTGAACATTGGTGGCAAGCTTAACGCAAAGCTCTTTAATTGTTCTTCTGTAAAGAAATTAGATAGTAAAATCTTTAACGCATTAGCTTTAGCAGTGTTCTTACCTAAGAAACGATTGAATGTTGTATCAGCACTAAATTCAACTAAACCTTCATATGTATTAGCAGAAATAACATATAGAACACCTGATTTAGTAATTGCTACTTTTTCAGGACGGAAGATATTAGCTGATGATAATTTAGTACACATATTGGATAATTCTTTGATTACTTCGTAACCAACACCAAATTCAGTATCATATGTACTATTATACATTTGATAGAAGGTATTATCATTAGGTGTAAGATATACATCAACTACTTCAAAATCATAATTTAATTTTAAGACACGAGCATTTCCACTATCAGCAATATAGATATATTCACCATTAGCAGTAATTCCTTGAGCATCACTCAATCTAACTGCTGCCTTAGTAGGATCTAGAGAATATGGTAGATATGGAGCACGACCAGGAGTCTTTAAATTCTTTAAAACCCCCATTACTTCTGAACCTTCTCTTAAAGTAGTGAAGGTTGCGGTAGTAGTGCCACCAGTATTTTCTAATGTATAAGTAGTAGGATCTACTAATTTACCATTATAGACAATTTCAAAATCCGTTTTAGCTGATGGTACATAATCTAAAGCAAAAGTTGCTTTAGAAGATGAAACTGTTGCATTAGCCTTTGTACCTTCATAAATATTAACAAATTCAGTTGAAGTATATTGATCATAAGTGATTTCATCAAGTGGAGTTTTAAAACGATAGAATTCATCTAATTTTGCTTTAGCATAATCAGTTAATACAAATTCATTAGCATATTTTTCATATCTAAAATTTTGATTAATAATATATACTTTACTAATATTAGGAATTGAATAATCCGTACCTTGAATATTAACAGTTGTATTATCGATATTAGCATCTAATAAGAAGATCTTCGAATTAAATACTTCCATATCAGTTAGATTAGTAAATTTCTCAATACTTACTGTTGGATCAGCTTCTGATACAATATCTTGAGCATAATAAGTTTCTTTATAAGTAATACCTTCAGTTGAAGGAATGACATTTTTCCAGTTATCATAGACATAACTTTCCGCATGTAAATTATTATTAGTTACTAATAATGTTACAAGGATGAGGAAGCTTAAACAAATAATTAATTTTTTCATTGCTTTTACCTCCTACTTCATACCTGAGTGAGCCATTGTCTCGATAATCTGACTTTGTGATAAGATAAAGACAGTAATTGGAACAATCATCATAATTAACATTACGGCTGCAGATGTTCCTTGACGAGCAACACCACCCGCAACAATTTGATGTAATGAATATGATAGAGGCTTCAAGCTTTCTGTATAAATATAGGTACCACCATCATTATTCCATAATTGTTGGAATAATAAGATGATTAATGTTAACCAAGCTGGTTTAACCATTGGCATTACGATACGCCAATAAATTTGGAATTCGGATGCACCATCAATCTTTGCTGATTCAATTAATTCCATTGGAATATCTGACATAAATTGCTTCATCAAATATAGACCTAATGAATATGCAAAGGCAGGAACGATAATCGCAAGTTGAGTATCAACTAATCCTAAACCAGAGAAGATGATATAACGAGGAGTTGCGGTAACTTGACCAGCAAACATTAGCGAATATACTACCATACCGAAAATAATTTTTGAACCAGGGAAGGTGTATTTAGCAAGTGGATAAGCAGCCATTGACGCAATAATTACGTGACCTGCAGTACCTGCTAAAGTGATCCAAATAGTATTAAAGAAATATCTTGAGAAAGGTACCCATGATTCTTCTAGTAAATTTGATAAATCACTGAAGTTATCAAGTGTTGGGTGTTGGAAGAATAATTTAGGTGGGAAGATAAATAATTCACTTAGCGGTTTAAATGCCGCACAGATGGAATATACAAGTGGATATGCTGAGAATAATCCGAATAGCGCAAGCACTATGAATAACGCAATATCGCCACCTAAGCTTCTTGATATTCTCTTCTTTTTCTTAATACGACGTTTCTTCTTTTGAATATATAAGAATTTTTCTAATCCATGCAATTCATTTTCATCAACAACACCGAATTTCTTCATTTTCTTTTGTTGACGACGAAGAATTGCTTTTTCTTTGGCGCTTAATTGAACTACTTTTTTCTCATCAGTTTCATCGACATTAATACGATCTTGACTCATGTTAAGCACCTATCCTTCTTAAAATCTTACGTACGCCTAAGTTAGCTAAAATCATTATTAAGAAAAGGATTGTAGCAATCGCCGAAGCGTAACCCATTTCCATTCTAATCGAACTATAGTCCATTAGATGGGTAATGATTGTATGACCAGCATATTGTACCGAAGGGAAACCGGCTAGGTTTGTTGATACTTCCGCAATAGATAATGAAGATGTGATTTGCATTACCGCACCAAATAGTAATTGTGACTTCATTTGTGGAAGAGTAATATGCCATAATTCTTGCCATCTATTTCTGATACCATCGATTGCACCTGCTTCATATAATTCACGGTTAACACTTTGAAGACCGGCAATGAATGATAGGAATGATACACCTAAGCTCATCCATAATTGAACGATAATCAAAATCCAAATGATATAATTAGCATTTTGTAACCAAGTAATTGGTTCATTAATAATGTTATATTGAATTAATATCGCATTAGCATAACCATAGATATCGGAACTAAATATTAATTTCCATACTAGATATACGTTACCAGAAATTGATGGAGCGTAGAATACTAAGGTCATAAAGCTTCTTGCGAGAGGTCGAAGTTCATTAATTAACCATGCAAATACGAAGGCCATAATATAACTTACTGGACCAGTTATTACCGCAAGAATTGCTGTATTCTTTAACGCAATAGTCCATACTTTATCATTAACAAATAAATTCAAATAGTTTTCCCAACCAATAAATGTAGGAGTTTCAAGTAAGTTAAAGTAAGTAAAACTTAAATATAAACTCATTAATACTGGGATAACTGTAAAGATAATAAACAATAATGTATATGGAGCAATCAAATAATAATATTGACGATTAATAAAGATTTGACGACGAAGACGTCCACCTCTTTTACTCCAGTTATCAAGACGATAGCCTAAGCTTAAACGACGACGAGCAATTCTTAATTTTTGCTTCAAACGATCATAATATTTATTAAATTCATAATATTCACTAGCTACTTCTTCATCTTCACTATTTTCTTTATATTTAGCTTTGATTTCTTTGAATTTAACATCAGCTTCAGCTTTTTCTTTCTTTAATTCTTCATATTCAATTTTTGTTTCTTGATATGCTTTATCATCATGTTCTTTCCATTCAGCTCTTTTTTTAGCAATTGCTTCTTTAAGTTCTTGCTTTTCTTTAGCTTTTTGTTCTCTTGTTTCAGTTGAATTCTTTTTAGCTAAACGAGCTTCTTTTCTTCTTTGATGATTACCACTAGTAAAACTTGCTTTGATAGTCTTACCAAAAAGGAAGATCATCCAAAGAATCGTTATAACTAAAAGTACAATTAAGAATGTTTTCATTTACGACTTGTTTCTTCCTTTCTAGTTCTCACTATCTTTAAGTAGTGGTAAATTAAATTCAGAACGTTTACGATTAATTTCATCATCGATTAGTTTTGAATATTCAAATAATGTTTCACGTGGGTTAGCTTTATTATTGATAACATCACGGAAGGCATTTTCCATTTCACGGCCAGTGATATATGAACCAGCAATTTGTGGTAATTCATGAACAGTTGACCATTGTTTAATTAAGATATTTAAATCATCTTGTGGCCATGCAAGTTCTAGTAAAGCATTAACATTGGCTGTCGCATGTCTTGCGGCTGAACCTAAGATACCTTCCATTTCACGACCAAATTGAGCTTGAGTAGTAGATGATGTCCACCACTTTAAGAAATTCCAGCTGGCTTTACCTTTTTCATTAGGAGTACCATCACGTTCTAATACTTCTTGTTTTAGAAGAACTGCACCAGTACCAGCAGCTGTAGCTGTATGATCTAAATAAGTTGTTCCTAATTCATCAGTCTTAACTGAGGCAGGAATTAAGTGGAAGCTCCATTTACCTTTTAATTCTGGAGCGAATACACTTAATGTATTATACATTTCATAATAAGAAATACCAATTGGCATTTCACCAGTTCTAAAACGGTTAACGAATGATGCTGAAGTTGGGAATGAATAATTAGTATATAGCTTAGTCCAGAATTCAAATGCTTTCATTGCTTCTTCAGATTTTAAGCCACATTCCATATTATCATTGATATATAAAGCTCCACCATTTTGATATAGTAAAGATACAAAGATTGGGTTAAGAGCTGTTGCGCCTAAATCATTAACTGGTAAATAGAATTGTAATTGTTGAGCTTGAAGTTCTGATACTAAATCAATCATATCATCCCAAGTCATTGAATCATAATCAGGTAGGCTTTCACCTGGTTTAATGAACATATCAGCTAAACCAAGTTCTTGCATTACATCATCTCTAACGAACATCATTAAGAAGATTTGTTTTTCAGGTAACGCGAATACACCTTTAATATTAGCTTGTAATTCTTGTTTAGAATATCTTTCACTATCAAATTCTGAATCAAAGGCATATCTATTATTATCGCCATTATAACTGAATTGGAATTGACGAATAGAAGATGCCATATAAACATTTTCTTTATTATTTGGTATATATGTTGATCCATCAGGTATAGCATAAACTACATCCCAGAAATCATCAAAAACAGTTAAATCTGCTACCGCATTTCTTAACGCATAGTTAACTGGTAAACTTGAATCTACATTCAAGGCTACATCGGGTCCAATACCAGCTAGAGTAGCTTTTAATAATACATCACCACCGGTAAGTTTTAAATTAACGCTTACTCTCTTACCATAATTATTAACCGCATAACCATTTTCACTACTGAATGATGTATCGATTAGATTACGAATAACATTAGCTTGGTCACGACCAAGAGTCATCCATACTTCGATTTCTTCACTATCACCACTTGATTGGTCAGTTTGACTAATAGCTGAATAATCAATAAAGAATGATGCGAAGAATGATGAAATATCTTTCCATAATGATTTAAAGAAACCAGCTGTTGCTTTAGGAAGTTTAACATCAGGTGTATGAATTTCTAGATAATCAATACTTAATGGAGCTTCTCTTAATTCATTTAGAAGTGATCCAAGAGAAGAAAGTTGAGTTGAATAGGTTGATAATCTTTGAGGAATCTTACGTGGTCTATCAACCATCTTTTGTAAGATTACAACAACTGAATCAATAACACCGGTCTTATCACTACCACCACCAGATATTTCTTTAATTGTCTTAGATATTTCTCTTAATTCAGTTAGGATGGTATTAAATTCACCTTTATTAGGAATTGTATAATTTCCATCTTCATCAGCACCATTAAATAAATCTGCAAATTTAGTAGTTAATTCATAGTCACGGTTAGCATCGGGACTGGTTGTAGTATATGAAATAATACGACGATAGATAGCTGATAACGCATCAATTTGATTTTGAAGACGATAAATTAATTGTGAATAATCACCTAAGGTTACTTCCATCTTTAATGAATAAGTAACACCTTCTTCAAAATAGAATAGATAATTATTATCATTATTACCTACACTAATATTACGCCATTTATTACTATAAGAAATTTGTAATTGATTTAATTCTTCAAATAATGTTTCATATTCTGAATAAGTATTAGTTGTCTTATCAAGTGTTGCAAGTGATACACTTCTAGTTGAGAACATTCCTCTAACCATATTTTGTTTTGCACGCATGCTAATTTGATAATAACCACTCTTAGGAACGGTGAAATCCCACGCAATCCAGTCACCTAGAACCTTCCAGTTTTCACCACCAATACTATTTAAATATGTTTTAGTAATAGAGAATGGAGTAGTTGCGGCTGAAGATCTATCAGTAATTGGATATAGAGTTGGTGAAGATTTAGTAGTAGCAGCTTCAGCTTCAATTCTAGTATAAGTATTTTTTACACTAGCTTCAATTGATCCATGTTCAGCTTTTAATGCTTCTAAATATTCCGCATAAGATTTAGTTGTCTTAACTTCTCTAATTTCAATTGTATCAATTACTAGATAATCCTTGATATAATCAAATGTTAAAGTAGTATCACCTGCTTCAAGATAATATTC
>ONHH01000098.1 GCA_900317575.1 uncultured Bacillota bacterium
CTTTATTTCCAAAATTAGATTCTAAATAGATTGTTCCATAATCTATTGTATTATAAAGAGGTAAATTTAAGGATTGAAAATTATGAATTGTTTTCTGATTTGGAAATCCAAAATGATTATTGTAACCATTCATTGCGATACTTATCCTTGGTTTATAAGTTTTAAGAAAATCCATACTTGAAGATGTATTTGACGCATGATGACTTACTTTCAAAATATCAACATCGATATTTGGATATTTCTTTATAAGGTCTTCTTCTGCTTTTTTCTCGATATCACCAGTGAATAAATAATTATATCCAAAGATTTTGGCATATAATACTAAACTATTATCATTGATTGACCCATAATCATGATTTGGTGATAATACATTAAATGTGAATGATGAGATCATAAATTGATCTTTATCTTTTAAATAATATACTGGAATCTTTTTTTGATATTTATCCAGTATTTTTTTTGTTATAATTTGACTTGTTTTATCATAATAACTTAGGAAAATACTTTTTACCTTTTTCTCCTTTATTACTTTATCAAGTCCTCCGATATGGTCATTATCTCCATGAGATATTATTACCGCATCAATTCTTCTAATTCCATTATTGTTTAAAAAACTAATTAATTCACTATTTTCTTCACCACAATCAATTAAGATATTAGTTTGATTATATTTTTCTCGGATGAGTATTGAATCACCGATTGGTAATGATAAAAAATATACATTATTATGAATGTTTAAATTAGGACTAAGGTATATCAATAATATAAAGATAAAATATATTATTGAAAAAACACTTTTCTTTCTTTTATTTTTTATGATAATTATAAACGCATATAAAAGATAATAGAGGATTAGGATAATAATGGATATTTTGGGAAAATTAATCTCTAAAAAAGTGATATTGGCTAAGAATGAAGTGATTTTAAAAAAGAAGATACCGATATATTGATATATATAACTTAAGGGTGGAATGATTAAAGTAATAAAGGATAAGGGTAAAAGGATATATGATACGAAAGGAATAAAGAATAAATTATAAATAATTAATAAGAGATTAATCTTTTCTCCCATTCTCATAATTAAGGGAAGACTAATAAGCATACTATTAATTGATATTATTAGCATATCTTTTAGATATGTTAAAACGAAGCTATTAAATTTATATTTAAAAGAATCAAGATTAGATAATAAAGTGATTCCCATAACAATACTATATGATAATAAAAAGCTATATGAAAATAAATTAAAGGGATTAATTATTATAACGATTAACGCATTTAAGGATATTTTATCTAAGGGAGTTAGTACCTTAGTTTGTTTATTTAATATTCTATTGATTATAAAGGCGATAATTACTCTTAGAATTGATATTCCAAACCCCGCAAGTGTATAATAAAATATTAAGATTATTAGCGTTATTAAATATTTAATCTTATTTTTTAATTTCTTTAAGAAGAATAAGATTAAAGTAGCTAATAATTCAATATGTAAACCAGATATAACGAAGAGATGACTGATACCTAATTTATTGATATTATCCTTTAATTCAATACTCATATTATATTTATTACCAATAGTTAAGGCAGCTATTAATTCTTTAGAAATATAATCATAATGATTATTGATATATCTACTTAATGCTTCATGTAAATAATTTAGGTGGAATTTATGATCAATTATTGATATATCGATAATTCTTATTTTACCAATGATACCTTGATGTCTTAAATATTCTTGATTATTAAAACCTCTTGGAGTTTTTTCTTTTGTCGGTAATTCTACATTTCCTTTAATCTTTATTAAATCACCAATATGATAATACTTATCACTTATATTAAAATAATATTTATCTAAACTGTTCTTTCTTCTAATATATATTTTTTCATAATAATCATCTTGATCATGAATATCAATATCAATTATTTGATAGATTCCATCAATATAAATTTCATTATTCATAAATTTATTGATTATTAATCTTATCAAAGTAGGAATGATTAAAATAATGATTAGAATTAATAATTTCTTATTTTTAATAAATAATAAAACAAGAAAAATGATATGGATAAATAATAAATAATAATAATTTTGATCGATTAAATAAATAAAGCTGATGATAAAGATTAAAATAAAGAAGAATTTCTTTCGATAATTTCTAAACGCAAATAAGGTCTTTAATTTTGATATATAATTCATCACCGATGCCATTGACATTCTTTATTTCATCAATTCTTTTAAAGACATTGTTTTTTCGGTATTCAATGATTGCGTGAGCCTTAGATGTTCCAATACCTGGTAAGGTAGTTAATAATTCAATTGGTGCAGTATTAATATTTATTTTATTATTATCATTATAATTTTTAACACTAGTATTCTTTTTAGGAATAATAATAGTTTGATTAGTCGATAATTCTTGAACTAAATTAATCCCAGTAATATCAGCTTCACTTGTTAGACCTCCCGCTAACATTAATAATTCATATAAAATGACTCCTTCTTTAACGCTATAAAGGTTAGGAAATACTACTTCACCCTTTAGATCAATCGTAATCATATTGTTAATTTCATCATTTACTGCTGGAGTTGAAGTTTGAGCCATGATAACTGAATTATCTTTACAGCTTGTAAGACTTGATAGCATCATTATAATTACTAATAATAAAATATTTTTCATAATTATTCTTTCCTTTCAATATTATATTTCGCAGTAATTATTAAAATATTGTTTGTGAAAAATGATGAATATAAAAAAAGAATCCCGAAGGATTCTTTTTAGTTTACGATAATTTGCACAAATTAGTGCTTTTTACGAATTATAAACATTAATAATGTTGATAAAGATAAAAGGGAAATAAATAATTCCGCACTCTTTTTACCACATTTTTTCTTAGGTTGTGGTTCTACATCAGGAGTTGGAGCTGGCTTCTCTAAAGCTTTGATAGTAATTATTTCAGTTTCTATTTCACCTTTTACATCATCTTTTTCATATTCAATGACTAATTTACATAATTTATCATTATATAAATCAGTATCATTGAATTCTATTGATCCTCTTCTTGATGTAGATGATGCAACAACATTACCATTGACAACTAATTTAACATTTTTTACTACGCGGTCACTATCACTAATTTTATAATCAAAGCTATAAACATTATTATTTGATGATGATAATTTAAATTCATCAATGGTTGGTACTTTAAAGGCTAAAGTTTTAATTTTATCATTGATTTCTTTTTCAGTTGATACATGATAAGTATTTAAAGTTTCAGGATCAATAATATCATATGTATAGAATAATTCATATTCAGTATCTGCAAATAATTCATTACAAGTATAAGTGAATTCTTTACCCATATTGTAGGTTGAATCACCTAAATGAATAACAATATTATTAAACCAAGATGCTTCATCAATATCTTTTGATCTTTCGATTGTAACACTAGTATCTGTGATATTCGTTACTTTGAAAAGCGGATCTGGATAGACAAAGCTTGAGGTAGTAAAGACTGATCTAGTTGAGCTTTGAACTGATTTTTTAGCTTTTTCATATGATGGCATATCAAATTTAGCAATTAATTCATAATCAGTTTCTTCAGTTAAATTCTTAAAAGTTACTGGTTCTAAATTATATGGTTTAGTTTCAATGATTTTATTATCTTTAACTAAGTCAATTTGAATATTAGATAGTTTATTATATATATCTTTATTTTTAATATCTACATCTACTTCTACACTAGTTCTAGTGATATTACTAGTCTTTAATGTAAAACCCGGATCTCTAATGACAAAGAATACCGCATTACCATCTCTTCTTTCACTACCATCTTGTTGAGTATTGATTAAAGTAAATGATCCATAATCATTTCTAACAAAGAGACATGATGAACCACCACCATCAAGTAAATAACCATTAGTACAGCCAACACTTCTTAAGATTTGACCAGCTTCAAGATAGCTTGCGCCATAAGAATGCTTTTCAATAGTCATAATAATTGGTGTTCCGTCTTCTTTCATACCAATAACTGTACGATTCTTAACACAATTGACATAATCAAAAAAAGAGTCAGTATGATCTAAGACATTACCATTTTCTAAGATATGACCAAAGACGCCAATAATGTTATCACAATCACTCCATACTCCTTTAGGAGAAGCCGTAATTTTAATAATTTGTCCTTTATTTAACATATCTAAAGAACCATCTTTTGACGCAAGATATGAATATTGATCTTTATCATCAATTGATAAGCCGTTAGTTCCATCCATTATTTCTTCAATTGTACCATCTAAATAGATTCTTTCTAAATCACGGTCATAACGTTGTAATTCATATTTAATTTTGATTAATTTATATCCAGTTAAATCAACATTAATCGTTCCTTTTACATTATTATTAGTATAAGCATCATTAAAGATACTGAAACGAGTAAATAAATTTATACCATTTTCATTAGGAGTTTTAGGATCAATAAAATTAACATCAGCTAATTTTTCATATATTCCTTCATTATTTTTTATTTGAAGGATTTCATTTGTTTCTGATTCAGTAAAGCCATATACATAAGAGCCATCATTTTTAAAGCCAATTGCTCCTTCAGAAAAATCTGGATATGATTTTAAGAACATTCCTTCTTGCATAAAGGTTCCACATGGTTCACAGTTATCATCGATATTGAAGAAATCGCCATTGATCCCCGCAATAACTATCCATCCTGGATGTTCTTTTTCAAAGACGCTTGCTAGTTCACTAGGACGTCCACCTTTCCAGTTGGTTGCAGTTCCTGATGAATAACATACGACTCTTACATCACTATCTTTAATTGGAAGAATTGGTTCTACCCAACTAGTTACGTGACCATCAAGTTTATTTTTAGCTCCACCATTATAAGTATTAAAGGTAGCTTTTGATAAAGTTGCAACTCCATGAAGATTCTTTATTTCTAAATTTTCATAATTTTTAATTGCGTCATTATCACTTACATTAATACTTGCATTAAAAGTATTAATTGAACTTAAGAACATGATTGATACAATTAAAAGCATTAAAGATATTATTATTTTTTTCATTATTAACTCCTAATGTTTTTTATAAATAAATAGTGTTAAACTACAGATTGATAATAAAGATACAAGTATTAATAAGCTATTATTCTTTTTACCACATTTCTTTTCATCGTTATTAATAATCTTTTCTATAATAGTAGAACTTAATTCATTACTAGTAATTTTAGTATCACTATATACTAATTCTAATTGAAAATTATGAATTTTAGTAGTATCAATATTATCAATTATATATATACCTTTAGTTTCATTTAAAG
This sequence comes from uncultured Bacillota bacterium, assembly GCA_900317575.1. Taxonomy (GTDB): domain Bacteria; phylum Bacillota_I; class Bacilli_A; order ML615J-28; family CAG-313; genus UBA1737. Next base: position 5,326 of record ONHH01000098.1, read on the forward strand.
TAATATTAGAGCTGATTCCATCTTGAATTAGATTAAAACTTACTGGAGTGGAAGCTTCTGGATAATATTCATAATCAAAATATATTTTATTTTCTTCTACTTTATTGATATTAAAGTTTACAAGCATTGGATGTGATAAAGAAGTAGTCTTAATTTGATCTTCTAATTTATCCATATGATATGTCTTCTTTTGATTATGATCATATACATCAAAGCTTAGATAACAACGAGTACGATAATTAGCAGTTAGATTAGTAATTAAAGTATTTTTATCAACATTTACATCAAAAATATCATCTTTATTCTTAAATGATAATTTGACATTAGATAATTGATAATTATTAGGATTAACAACATTAAGATTGATTACAGCAGCATCTCTTACTGCATCTTTTACATTGATTGATACAGTTGGGAAATTAAAAGGAGCTGTTTTAAATTTCATTGTAATTTGACCATGAACAATTTTTCCATCTTCATTCATATCATAATCAAGGGTTACTGGATATGTTGTATCTTCATTTAATTGATCAAATACTAATGGTTCACCAAGATATGGTTTAGTAACATTATTAACTGTTAGAGTAAGATTGGATACTTGGTCTTTAAATGGACTATTTTTATCTTCTAATTTAATTGTAAGACTAAAACGACTATAATCAACTAATGCTGGTTCATAACCAGGATTTTTGACAACGAATAATAAAGCATTACCATCTCCACGTTCACTACCATCAGAACCTCCAGCATTTAATGTAAAGATACCTGAGGCAACTCTTGTAACTAAAGATGTCGAGCCTCCACCATCAAGTAACCAACCATCAGTACAACCAATTTCTCTTAAATATTCTGCTGCTTCAAAATATGAACAGCCATAATCAGCACTTTTATCATATTCAATAGTCATAAAGACAGTTGAACCATCTTCTTTTTTACCAACAACTGTACGATTCTTTTTACAATTGATATAAGCTCCATCTCCCGCAAGATAAGTTCTTGTTGCGTCGGCTTTAGTATAATCAATATGGCTGGAATCATAGAAACGACTTTCACCATTTTCTAATATTTTAGCAAAATATCCAGCTGCATTAGTAACATCTTTCCATTCACCAATTGGGTGATATTGACATTTAAGATGATCATTTAATTTTAAATAATCTAATTGATTATCTTTAGTAACGAGATATGTTTTACCAAATGGAACGCTTACTTCACCTAAATCATTATAGATATTAGTAATATTACCTTCAATATAAATAATATCTAAATTAGTATTTCCATCTTGACTGAAACGATGCATTGTATTAGTTATTTCAATTACTTTATAACCACTTAAATCATAAATACGATCAGGATCAGTTTCCTTTAATTTATCATAGCTTAATAGATTAATTCCATCAGTTAAATTGTTTTTATTGATTGATGCTATTTCTACACTTGATTTAATTTTATCATCTTCCATTAAATCAATATAGGCATTTGAAGAAAAAGTAGCGTAACCTTCAACTAATGTTCCATCTTCTTTCCATCCAAGCATTCCTGAACCTGCCATTGAAAGCCATTGATAGGTTTTTAATACAGATCCTTCTTGAATTAAAGCTGATATGGTTTCACAATTGTTATCGATGTGGAAGAAATCACCATTAATTCCTCCAACTACCATATAACCTGGATGTTCTTGTTCATAACGAGTTGCGATAGTTGATACTTTACCAGGACCAAAGCTACTACTAGTTCCCATAGTATAATTAACAATTCTTACTAAAGACTGATTAGTATATTCAAGAAAACTTATTTTATAATCAACTAAACGATTTTCATCAATTAAACCATCATTATATGATGATGTTTTATATTGATTAAGACTAATAGTTCCATTTAATAATTGATAATTGGAGATTTCACTACTCTTAATGGTATCACTATTACTAAAATTATATTTAGCTAATAAATCTATTTTATTTTCTTTATCATTAGAATTAATATCTTCTTTTGCATCAGGTAATACTTCATTTTGATTATCTTGATCATTAGAAGGATTTATTTCTTCTTTTGTTTCTTTTTTACATGAACTAAATGTAATAATTAATATTAATATAAAGAAGAAACTAATTAACTTTTTCATTATTTATCTCCTAAGAATCTTTCAATATATTCTTCATAAGTCATCATTCGATCAATATAGCCATCTTCGTTAAACGCAATAATTCGATTAGCTACTGTTTGTAAGATTTCATGGTCATGACTAGTAAATAATAAATTACCACGATATCTGATCATTCCATTATTGAGGGATGTGATAGTTTCTAGATCTAGATGATTAGTTGGATCATCAAGTATGATAACATTAGCTCCTGATAGCATTACTTTTGCGAGCATCAATCTTACTTTTTCACCACCACTTAATACTCTTGTATCTTTAAATGCATCATCTCCACTGAATAGCATTCTTCCAAGCCATCCTCTAACAAAGGTATCAGTTTGTTCATCACCAGAATATTGGCGAATCCATTCAGACATATTGATATCTTTTGTGAAGTATGCTGAATTATCTTGAGGCATATAATCATTAGTAATAGTTACACCCCATTTAATATTTCCACTATCAGCTTTTTCAAGGCCCATTAGAACATTAAATAATTTAGTAGTAATTAAACTATTTTCACTAATGAAAGCTATTTTATCATTCTTATTGACACTAAAGCTTAGATTACGGAAATATGGTTCATATGTTAAATTATCAACAATTAAGATATCATTACCACATTCACGATTGATTTTAAAATCAACAAAAGGATAACGTCTAGTGGATGGAGTAATTTCTTCAATATTTAATTTTTCTAATAATTTCTTACGGGATGTTGCTTGCTTAGATTTAGATAGATTAGCAGAGAATCTTGCGATAAAGTCTTGTAATTCTTTCTTTTTAGCTTCAGCTTTCTTGTTTTGATCCTTCATTTGTTGTAAGGCTAATTGACTAGATTGATACCAGAAATCATAATTTCCACCATAAATCTTAATCTTACCATAATCAACATCACAGATATAATTACATACATTATTAAGAAAATATCGATCATGACTGACAATGATTACTAAATTTTCAAATTCTTCTAAGAATTTTTCTAACCATTCACAGCTTTTTAAATCTAGATCATTAGTCGGTTCATCTAAGATTAGAATATCCGGATTACCAAATAATGCTTGAATTAATAGAACTTTTACTTTTAATTTGGCGTCTAAATCCTTCATCATTTCATAATGATATTCTTCACTGACACCAACACCATTTAAAAGCGTTGCGATATCCGATTCAGCATTCCAACCGTCAAGGTCGGCAAATTCCATTTCTAAATCACATAATTCTTCATTTTCTTTATCAGTTAATTCAGTCTTACTATAGAGTTCTTCTTTTCTAGTCTTGATATCATATAATCTTTTATGACCCATCATAACTGTATCCATAACATTATAATCATCAAAAGCATTATGATTTTGTTTTAATACCGATATTCTTTCATTAGGGCCAATAATAATTTCGCCAAATGATGGTTCTAATTCTCTTGATAATAGACGTAAAAAGGTTGATTTACCAGCACCATTAGCACCAATAATTCCATAACAATTACCTTTAGTAAATTTTAGATTAACATCTTTAAAGAGATATTTACCATCAAATTGCATCGCAAGACTACTTACAGTTATCATTTTATTAATTCCTTTTTATTAATTATTATATTTTGCTTCGAGGATTTTAACAATTTCTTGATCAGGTGGAAGAAGTTTTAAAGTTTTTAGACGTTTAAATGTCATAAATAGACCTTCTGAATGATATTTTCTTTCAAGCATTCCTGTTAAAAGCGTAGCTAGATATGCATGAAGAATGATTTTTTCTTCACCATTCTCATCATTATAAACATATTCAGTAGTACCTAAATAACCATCAATTGAAATAATAGTATTTAGTTCATCTTCAATGTAGTGTTTTAATGCTTCTTCTTTGTCTTCTCCTTCATTAACTGTTCCACCAGGAAATTCCCAGAATCCAGCTCTTTTTACCTGCTTACTTCTTTTGCAGCAATATACTAGATTATCAATCATAATTACTGCACAAACTACTTCTGTTTCTTTCATAATTCGTATTCATCTCCTATTTCTATTTCTTCATCAATTATTGATTTCTTTTCTTTAATCTTTCTTAATTTATTAATGACTTCTTTTAAATTATCTTCATCACGATTCTTAGAATTAAAATATTCTAAGATTTTTTCTTTAAGAATAGTTCTTCTATTATCTTCAATTCTTCTTATACCACTAGATAAACTATTAGGATTACCAATCATAAATAATACTTTTTTAGCTCTGGTGACGCCAGTATAGATTAATTTACGTTTTAGCATTACATAATATTTTGTCGATAAGGGCATGATTACATAATCAAATTCTGATCCTTGAGCTTTATGAATGCTTATTGCGTAAGCTAGAGTGATATCTTCTAATTCATCAATCTCATAATCTACTTTTAGC
>ONHH01000097.1 GCA_900317575.1 uncultured Bacillota bacterium
CAATTCTGGTAATTCAGGAGGACCTCTTGCTAACGCCTATGGCGCAATCATTGGTATTAATTCATTTAAGATTGTATCATCTACAACCTCAGAATCATTAGGTTATGCAATTCCTTCATATGTAGTATTAGATTATATTAATAAAGTTAATACAGCTAATTCATTAAATATTAAAACCTATATCACAAATGAACGAGCTTACACAAATTAAGAACTTCAACTTGAAAAATAAAATAAATAATGCTATAATATAAAGTAATTAAAAAGGGGAAGATTATGGCAGTCTTAGATTATTCAAAACATTATACTCCAGAAGAATTAGATAAATTAGTTCAGAAATATAAGAATGGAGATGAAGCAGCCTTAAATGTTATATTTGGCGATATTTATTATAGTCTCTATTATACAATCTATTTAGTTAATAGTAATCATTATCAAATAGAAGATATTATTCAAGATACTTATGCAAGAATTATTGATCATATAGATCAATATAATATGGGAACTAATTTTAGAGCATGGGCATCAAGAATTGCTCATAACCTTGCGATAAACTATTATGAAAAGATTAGAAGAGTTAACGCAAATGTCCAAATCGATGATAGTTCTAAATTCACATCTAATTATAATAATGGTGAAGCATATGAAGAATTAGAAATCATCTATAGCCATTTAGAAGGCGATAAGAAGAAAATCTTTGAGAGTATCTTTTTTGAAGGTAATACTATTAAAGAAACTAGTGAACTATTAGGATTAAAATTACAAAGAGTATATTATTTATATCGTTTAATGATTGCAGATGTAAAAAAAATAAAAGCAGAATATTTATAAAAGATAATTAGACTATTTTATATAGTCTAATTTTTTAAAGCAAAATTATACAATTAAAAGGGTTAATTTGCTATATTATATTAAAAAGGTGGTGATACCAATGGTCTTTGGAAAACATTTTTCTAAATATTATTTAAAGTATGCATTTACATTCATTGTTGGTATTGCAGCCTTAATCTTTGTAGATATTTTTCAATTACAATTACCTGATTTAATTGGTGAATTAGTTGATGGAATTGAAAGAGGAGAAAAAGGATTAGAAGGAGCAGTCACTCGGGAGATGCTCCTTAATTTTGTTTATAGGCTCCTTATTATTCTTGCGGTAGTATTTGCAGGAAGATTCTTATGGCGTATCTGTATCTTTGGTAATGGTGTTAAGATTGAAACTGATATCCGTAATGAAATGTTTTCACATATGGAGAAATTATCTACCACTTATTATCAAAAGAATAAAACTGGTGCCTTAATGGCCCTATATACTAATGATTTAGCTACTATTAGAAGGAGCTTTGCGGGGGGAACATTAATGTTTGTTGACGCCTTAACTTTAGGAGTTATTGCGTTAATCAAAATGCTTAGAATGAGTGTACTATTTACACTCGTAGGATTTGTCCCTCTAGCTCTAGTTGCGGCCTTTGCGGCTTTTATGCGTAGAAGAATCTCTCGAAAAGTTAAATTAAATCTAGAAGCTTTCTCAGCTTTATCAGATTTTACTCAAGAAGATTTTTCCGGTATCAGTGTTATTAAAGCTTATGTTAAAGAAAAGAAACAAGAAGCTCTCTTTAAAAAACGTAATGAACATGATTTAAATACCTTCTATTCATATGTAAAAGATCAAGCCTTAGTACAAGTATTAGTCAATACTGTAATTAACCTAGGAATGTTTGGAATTATCTTCCTTGGAGGATTACTAATCTATTATGCCCAAATTGGTTCAATACAAGAACAATTTACAATTGGTAATTTAATTACTTTTAATTCATTATTAGGTGCACTAGTATGGCCACTTATGGCAATCGGTGACTTAATCAATTTACGTGGACAATCCAAAGCTAGTGAAAAAAGAATCAGTGATCTATTAGATGAAAAGATTGAAATAGATGATAAGGATATTAGATATAATCCTACTCTTGAAGATATCAAAGGTCAAATAGTCTTTAATGATTTAACATTTAGATATCCACTTGCTAATCATGATAATCTAGATAATGTCTCATTTACCATTAATAGTGGTGAAATAGTAGGTATTATGGGATCTACTGGTAGTGGTAAATCAACAATAGTTGAATTATTATTGAGATTATATAATATCGAAGATAATAAGATTTTAATTGATGATATGGATATCATGCATCTACCAATTAAATTTGTTAGAAATATGGTAGCCTATGTTCCTCAAGAAACCTTCTTATTTAAAGATAAGATATCAGCTAATATTGCGTTCTCTACTGATCATATCGATGATGAACAAGTAGCCAGATCAGCCGAAATTGCGGGGGTTGCTAAAGACATATCAGAATTTAAAGATCGTTATGATACAATCCTTGGTGAAAGAGGAGTAACTGTATCAGGTGGTCAAAAGCAAAGAATATCTATAGCGAGAGCTGTATTAAAAGATTCACCAATTCTGATTATGGATGATTCTTTATCAGCTGTCGATACGATTACTGAAAAATATATCTTAAATGAATTAAGAGTAGAAAGAAAGAATAAGACAACTATTATTATTGCTCATCGTATATCTACTCTTGAAACTCTAGATAAGATTATTGTTGTTGATGATGGTAAAGTAATTGCGGTGGGAAATCATCAAGAATTATTAAAGACTTGCCCTAAATATATTCGTGAAGTAAGACTTCAAGAATTAGAAAAGGAAGTAGGTGATGATAGTGGAAGATAAGCAAAAACGCTACACCTTATCAGATAAGACCCTTTTCAAGCGAATCTTTAAATATATGAAACCTCATTGGTGGCGATATCTAGTATCCATTATTTTAATGGGAGTAAGTGTTGGCTTAGAAATTCTCTCCCCATTCTTAACTCACCTTGCGTTAAAAGAATTAGGTAAAGAGTCAATTAGCTTATCTAATCATATTTTATTCTTTATATTAGGAATAGGATCTGCTATCTTAGCTAATTTAGTCTCTTTCTTCCAAAACTTATTCATGCATAAGACTGGTCAATATATTGTATATGAAATTCGTAGAGAAGTATTCAGTCATATTCAGAAATTCTCTCATCATCAATTGAATGAAATACCAGTTGGTACCTTAGTTACTAGATGTACAGCTGATATTAATGTCTTATTTACTTTATATACAAGTGTCTTAATTAATATTCTAAGATATATCGCAACCCTTATTGGTGTCTATGTCGCAATGTTAATTCTTAATCCAAGACTTGCGTTAATCGTTCTCGCAATCTTCCCATCAGTTGTTGCGTTAACAGTCTTCTTTAGAATTAAATTGAGAAAGATTCACCGTGATGTTCGAACTGAAGTATCAAATATGAATGCTTTCTTATCAGAAAATATTTCTGGTATGAAAGTAACACAAATCTTTAATCAAGAAGATAAGAAATATAAAGAATTTGAAGCAGCTAATAATCGTTTAAAGAAAGCCTCAATTAAAGAAATCTTTACCTTTGGTGTCTTTAGACCATTAATCTATGTAATCTATTTTGTAACAGTAATTGTAATTTTATATACTGGTACTAATGAAGCAATAACTTTAGGCTTTATTGGAGCGATTACTTATGATGAATTATATGCCTTCTATCAATATATTTCCCGTTTCTTTAATCCTATTCAAAATCTAGCTGACCAATATAATAATTTACAAAGTGCTTTTGCGGCAGCTGAAAAGATCTATACAATTCTTGATATCAAGCCAGAAATTCTTGATAGTGAAGATGCAATAGATATTGAACTAGAAGGAACAATTGAATTTAGAAATGTATGGTTTGCATATATTGAAGATGAATGGATTCTAAAGAATGTATCATTTACAATTCATCCAAAAGATGTTGTTGCCTTTGTTGGCGCAACAGGTGCTGGTAAATCAACTATTCTTGGCTTAATTACAAGAAACTATGATATTCAAAAAGGTCAAATCTTAATTGATGGAATTGATATTAAAAAGATTAAATTATCAAGCTTAAGATCACAAATTGGACAGATGTTACAAGATGTCTTCTTATTCAGTGGAACAATAGCTGATAATATTCGTCTTAATGAAGAAACAATTACCGATGAAGATATCAAGAGGGCCTGTGATGAAGTAAATGCTAGTCATTTCATTGATAAAGAAGAATTAGGTATATATGCACCAGTTGGTGAAAGAGGTAATAATTTATCTTTAGGACAAAGACAATTAATATCTTTCGCAAGAGTATTAGTTCATAAACCTAAATTCATCATCCTCGATGAAGCAACATCTAATATTGATACAGAGACAGAACTTTTAATTCAAGACTCATTAGAAAAAGTAATTAAGAATAATACGATGATTATGGTAGCTCATAGATTATCAACTATTCAACATGCAACCAAAATCTTTGTCTTTGATCATGGACAAATCATTGAAGAAGGAAATCATCAAGAATTATTAAAACAACGTGGTCGTTATTATCAATTATATATGCTACAATTTGAAAGAGCAAAGAAATATGAAGATTCTAGCATATAAAGAAAAAAGAGCCTATATTGGCCCTTTAGTAATGATTCTCTTAATCTTATTATTGATTGCTGCTGCATCATATCGATTAATTACTAGTCTTGATAAATATGGTCAAGCATTAATAATCGTTTTATCTGGTTTAACATTTGTTGGTTTATATTATTTAATCATGGAAATAATTACTCTAATTAAATTCTTAAAATTTCCTAAAATCTTAATTGAAGCAAGTTCTAATGAATTATTCGTATATACTAAAAAAGGAAAAGAAACAATTAAGAAAGAATTGATTTCCAAGGTTGAAAAAGGCTTAAATCAAAATTATAAATTATTATTTTATCGTGCTGATTTAATAATTAGATGTAATAATCAAATGTACAAAATCGAATATGTTAAAGATATTGATATGGTAATTGAAGAAATTAATAACTTATTAAAAAATAATTATTAAAATATTAGAAGGCTAAAATTATATATGATATAATAAAGTAGCCTGGAGAGTTCGCATTTTCACAATTAAAATCGCGATCCGATCAAATTCTTAACTCGGGGATAACAGTTATAATGTGTTGAGTGCCTTTTATGCAATAATTTGCCTCTATTGAAGGAGTCCTAATTTATAACCTACTTCCACCATCATATTCCTTGCGGCTTCGCATGGCGTTGATAACGGCTCCTCTGGGTCTAGTTTAAATTTTACGACATCATAATTATGATGTCGTTTTCTTATGCAAATCCTCAATTAATTAAATAAAAAAATGCTATAATTAATTAAATGAAAGAAGGAAATTAATATGAATTGGAATTTAAATTATTTATTTGAAACTGAAGAAGATTTTCTAAAAGCTTTAAATAATCTAAATAGTTATGTCGAAAAAATTGCGTCATTTAAAGGTAAATTAAATGATGAAAAATCCTTTGTTGAATTATTAATGCTACAAAGAGATTTTGAAGAAGCTGCCTCTAGAGTATATCAATATGCATCTTTAAAGAGTGATTTAGATAAAAGAAATGTTAATAATCTAGCTAATCTTAATAAAGTCCAAATGGTCTTTTATTCATTAGGAGAAGTAGCTAGTTATATCGATCCAGAATTACTTACAATTGGTAAGGAAAAAGTTTTAAAGATGGTTGATAATAATCCAGAAATTAAAGAATTCAGATTCTTAATGGAACGTTTATTTGATCAAAATGATCATATCTTATCAAGTAGAGAAGAAGAATTATTATCACTTTATTCACCTCTTACATCTAAAGGATCAAGCCTATATTCAACTTTAGGAGTATCCGATGCTAAAAAAGTACCAGTTACTCTAAGTGATGGAAGAACAGTTGATGTTACTAAAGGTAATTGGACAACTCTTGTACAAGATAGTAAGAATGAAAATGATCGTAGAAAGATTTTTGAAGCTCATTTTTCTACTTATGAAGAAACTAAAAATACATTTGCGGAGATATATAAAGTCTGTCTAGATGCCGATAAAGCATCAGCCAAATCAAGAAAATATTCTTCATCAGTTGAAGCCCATCTTGATCATAATAAGATACCAACATCGGTATATTATAATCTAGTAGATGTAGCTGGTAATAATAATGCAAGCTTAAAGAAATATTTAAAATTAAAGAAAGATTATTTAGGATTATCTACATATCATACATATGATCGTTTCTTACAACTAGCAAGTAGTGATAAGAAATATTCATATGAAGATGCTAAAAAGATGTTCTTTGCGTCAATCGAAAAATTCCCTCAAGATTTTCAGGATAAAGCTCATGAAGTATTACGTGATGGCTTTGTTGATGTAATGGAAAAAGATGGTAAAAGAACTGGTGCTTATTCATCCGGTGTTGCAAATCTTCATCCTTATATTTTACTTAATCATGAAGGGACCCTTGATTCATGCTTCACAGTTGCTCATGAAGCTGGTCATTCCATTCATACATTATATGCTCAAGAAGCTCAACCAACAATGCTACAAGATTATACAATCTTTGTTGCGGAAATCGCATCAACCTTTAATGAACATAATCTCTTAGATTATCTATTAAACAGTGGAAAACTAAATAAGAATGAAAAGATTATGATGATTCAAAAAGCCATTGATTCTATCATGTCAACCTTCTACCGTCAAACATTATTTGCTGAATACGAACTAAAAGCTCATGAATTAAATGAACAAGGACAACCAATTAATCACGAAGTATTATCAAATATCATGATTGATCTATATAAGAAATATTATGATATTGATATCAAAGAAGAAAAAGTAAAACAATATGTATGGGCATATATTCCTCATCTATTCTATACTCCATTCTATGTATATCAATATGCTACATCATTTGCGGCTAGTTTTAAATTATATAAAGATGTAAAGAATAATGTACCTGGTGCCTTTGATAATTATACTAAGCTTTTAAAGAGTGGTGGATCTAAATATCCAATGGATGAAACTAAAGAAGCCGGAGTAGATTTCACTAAGAAAGAAACTTTCATGGCTGTAGTTGAAAGAATGGATGAATTAGTTAAAGAATTAGAAGAATTATTAAAATAAAAAAAAGGATTAGTATCAAGCGATACTAATCTTCTTTTTTTGCTTGCTTATTCTTTACTAATTCAATAATGAAATAGATAAGAAATAATAATAAAATAACGCCAATAAAGAATCTTAATTCATATGCTTTAAAAACAAATTCTTTATGCTTTACTAAAGCTTTAAAAAGATCTTTAAAGAATTTACCTAAAAAATAGAATGATGGTAAGCCTACCATAATTATTTTATAAATACCGGATATTTTTTGATCAGTTTTATCATTATACTTATATAAACTATAAATTGTGGTTGCACCCATTAAGATTAATAATATTAAAAAATCTTCATTGATACTGATATCGGTTCCATATTCATCTTTATAAACACTGATTGATACAATCAATAGAACTAAAGATATTAGAGTTGATATGATACTTGCTATTAATAAGATTAAATTATTCTTCTTGTTCATAATAATCACTCTCCGTAGTAGTTAGATTATTCTCAATCAATTGAGGTTGTAATTTGTAAATAAAGACCATAATTATTACACAAATAACAATATTTGGAAGACAGAATGCTCCATTATAAACTAAACTATAAACAAATGGCATTCCTTCAAAACTAGACCATGCGATAGAAGATGACCAGAAGATTACTCCTGATAAGACATGACATAGATATTTACCTAAGCCACCAACAATACATCCAAGGATAATTAATAGATATTTTTTATTCTTCTTATCAGTCTTTTGGAAACTTCTTGCGAAAATTCCTGCTAACGCAACCATTGGATAAGTAAGAATATAATCTAACATTACTTGGGCTAACGCATAATACCAATTACCAGCTACAATATAAACACCACCAATGGTTTGTAATAATGATACAGTGATACCACAAATTAATGCAGGTGTGAATCCTCTTCTATAAGCTAGAATGAAGATCGGTAGCATTGCGATACTAAATGAGCCACCATTAACAAATAGAAAACGAGATAAGCCACTTGCAAGTAAATCTAATGCGAAGCTTATCGCCGCAAATAGTGCTATTTCTACTAGCACCTTCGTTGTGAATTTTTCTTTCATATTATTCCTTTCATAAAAAAAACTTTGGGGGTTAGCCAAAGAAAGAAACACTATTCTTCCTACGCTAGCATTACCTAGATCAGGTTATGGGTCGTTAACTTAATAACCTCTCAGCTTTACGCTCCCCGTTATTAATATTATACTCTTTAAAAAGGACTTATTCAAGAAAAAAGAAATCCCAAAGCTTAAAAGCTTTGGGATCATTTATTCAGTTGAAAGACCAGTAGTAATATCAGTCCAGATATAGACACCATTCTTCTTAGTTGTCTTTAACCAGCTCTGATCAATCCGCGTATTTGCTTGAGGATAATGAGGTTCAATATAACCAGTAATTGACGCATGATTCTTAGAAATTCGCCATACCGCTACTTTATTGCTACGATTACCTTCAATAGTATAGATATATGATGAATCACTATAACCAACAATACCTGTATGACTGCTACCATTACTTAAGAAGATAACAACATCACCACTCTTAGGATCATATTCTTCTTTTTCATAATAATCACCTTTAATATCATGGAAGATACCATGTTCATGAGCCCATTCCATTCCGGCATAGCAGCCTTGATATTTAACTAATAATTCATTGCTTAAGCCCGCATGGAACCAACACCAAGAAACAAAGGTTGCACACCATGGTTGACCATTATTACCATACCAAGCACCAAATTTTTGTTCATTATTATAACGATCAAATTCATCTTTACCTTCAACTATTCCTACTTGTTCATATGCCAGTTTAATAAATTTATCGATATAATCAATACCATTATAACCAGATACCTTTAATTGATAGGTTGATTTAATCTTAGGATTAGATTTTAAATAGCAATTAATATAAGCTTTACCTTCACCAACTCCAGTTACTTCAACGCTAGTATCATATTTAGTAACTCTTAATATTTCTTTATCACTACTACTCCATTCAAAATCTTTAGGACTATAATCTAAGCTATAATAGATGGAAATAGTTTCACCCATTTCAATGTTTTTATCACCATCAACTGGTTTAAAGATAAATTCTTCATTTGGATCACAAATTTTAATTTTGACGCTTGATTTGACCTTAGAATTAATTTTAGAAGTAAGAGTTACTTCTACATCACCAATAGCTAAAGCAATAAGACTATGATTATCAATTCGAGCTTTTGTTTCATCATTTACTGTATAAATAAAATCATTATCACTTTTTTCATATAAATCATCAAAACTATAAATATTTAAATCACATGTATCGCCTACCATAATTCGATTACTAGTTGTTTCAATTTCAAATTGAACACGGTAGAAATGAAATTCTTTAGTTAAAGAAATAGTTGGATCCATCTTTAAAGCAATCTTAACATTATATGTACCAGTTCTTTGAACAGTATATGTACCATCACCATTAGGATCTAACGCATTTTCATCATCAATCGTTAAATACATATCACTATTTTGATATTTAGTTGATGTATAAGAAAAAATGTCTCCATAAACATAATGATCTTGATTAAAACTTATTGCTAGATCATTAGGATCTTCTTGTTCATTATTATTACTATTACTATTATTATCTATATTATTAGTATCATTAGTTTTATCATTCTTTTTACAGCTAGCTATAAATAATAAAAAGATAATTAAAATTGATATAAATATTTTTTTCATATATCCTCCGTTTTATCTAATTTATTATAAAACTTTTTAGTCTTTTTTTCAATCAAAATATTTCTTTATATGATATAATTATTATATGAAAGATTTTAAGATTCACTTTTTAAATACAATATGGTCTGATTGTATGTTACTTGAATATGATCAGCATTATGGATTTGTTGATACCGCATCTCCTTTCTATTTTGATATGATAGATAAATATCTAAAAGAATTAAAGATTAAGAAATTAGATTTTATAATTCTTACTCATTTCCATCATGATCATTATGGTAATATCAAAAGAATTATGGAAAATTATGAAGTAGATAAATTATATATGAAACATTATTATAATGTTGAAGGATCTAATTCTGCTGGTACTGATTCTGATGATGAATATCTAATGAATGAACAAAGAAAATATTTAGAAATTGTAAAAAATGCTTATAATAAAATCATCTATTTAGATCAATTAAAACAAAAATATTATCAAGTACCCTTCTATGATGTCTTAATAGAATTATATGATTTAGAGAGTCATTTATATAATGTCTATAATGATATTAATAGCCCATATTATCATAAATTTATGTTCAATGAAAATTATAATAGTATGGCTATCTATGTTAATTATCTAAATCATCATATCTATCTAGGTGGAGATATTCCGGATACAAATAATGAAATTAAAGAATTTAATCATCTAGGATTAAAAGCTGTAAAGAATATTAAAAAGAATCATCAAATAACTTCTTTTGATGTCGTTAAAGCTCCTCATCATGGAACTCCTTATTTTACAACTAAAGAAGTAATTGAAGAATTACAACCTAAACATTTAATAATTACGAATACTAATCGTTGGTTAGATAATTATCATACTATTGATATGGTTAAAGAAATAGTAAAAGATTGTAAAATATATCAAACAGATCATCAAAAATATATATTTATTTTTAATGAAGAATTAAAAATTGATAAGATTCTTGATGAATCACCATTCTTTATATATGGAGATTAATTATGAAAAAAATATTTATTTTATTAACTATTATTTGTTTTTCTCTTCTGGTTATTAGTTGTGAAGAGACTAATAATATAGATCCTAATCAAGAAATCACTCTTCCTGATTTATCAGGTAAATCAAGAGAAGAAATAACAAGAATAATGGAACAAAAAAAGATTAATTATGTTTTTAAATTTAGTAATCAAATTATTAATTCTAATTTAGATCTTGATACTTTTGTATCTTATAATTCTAATTTAAAAGCTGGTGATAAGATTAAAGCAAGCTATCAAGTATATGTATATACGACAGTACTTCCTTTAACATTTAAAATAAGTGATCAAGTTAAATTAGATAAAGATTATCAAAATAAGAGCTTTATTAATGATGGAATTGGTAAAGTTACTTTAAATTATTCAATTGATGGCGATACTGCTGATTTCTATGATCCTTTAGCGCATGAAAATGTTCGAGTAAGATTCTTAGGCATCGATACACCAGAATCAACAATGGATAAAGAACCTTGGGGAAAAGCTGCATCTAATTACACAAAAGAGCGCTTATCGAAAGCTTCAACCATTGTTCTTGAAGCTGAAGGAGCACGTCAAGAAAATTATGGAAGATATTTAGCCTTTGTTTGGGTAGATGGAGTATTATTAAATCTTGAATTAGTTGAACAAGCATATACTAATTCAACTCTATCTAATTCTAAATATGAAGATTATTTCTTTCAAGCATCAGCCGCATCAAAAAAGACTGGAAGGAGGTTCTTTGGGGAAACAGACCCAAATTATGATTATGAAAACAAACGCTTTAAATAAACCAAAGATTATTAAAGCTGTTATCTTTGATTTAGATGGAACCCTTCTTTATACACTTGAAGATATTTATTTATCAGTTAATTATGCGTTAGCCTTCTTTAACGAACCCACAAGATCCTTAGATGAAATTAAACATTTTACTGGTAATGGCGTAAAAGTCTTAATCGATAAAAGTGTTCAAATTGGATCTAAGAATCGTGATGCGATTGAAGAAAAATATCGTAAAAGATATGAAGAAACAGCTTTAGATCATATCAAAAAATATGAAGGTATTGAAGAATTATTAAAAGAATTAAAAAAATTAAAGATTAAAACGGCAATAGAAACTAATAAATTTCAATCAGCAGTTGATGAAATATATGAAAAATATTTTTCCGGTTTAATCGATATTCCTCTAGGAGAAAAACCCCCTCTCAGAAGAAAACCATATCCTGATATGAGTATGAAAGTATTAGAATTATTAAATCTAACCCGTGATGAAGTAGTATATGTTGGTGATTCTGAGACCGATCTTGAAACAGCAAGTAATGCTAATTTATATTGTCTAAGCTGTACATGGGGCTTTAGAACAAGAGAGGAATTATTAAATGCTGGTGCTTATCATTTAATTGATAAACCATCAGAAATTATTGATTTTATAAAAGAAATAAATAAGGAGAATTAATTATGAGAAGAAATTTAGGAATTAAAAATTATTTTATGCCCTTACCAGTTTTATTAATATCAACTTATGATGAAGATGGTAAAGCTGATTGTATGAATGCCGCATGGGGTGGTGTTCATGATACTAATCAAGTTCATTTATGTTTAGATTTATCCCATAAAACTAGTAAGAATATTCTTTTAAAGAAAGAATTTACCTTAGCTTTTGCGGATAAAAAGCATGTAGTAGAAGCTGATTATTTAGGAGTAGTATCTGGTAATAAGGTCGATAATAAATTAGAAATAGCTAATTTAAAATATGAAAAGAGTGAATTTGTTGATGCGCCAGTAC
>ONHH01000045.1 GCA_900317575.1 uncultured Bacillota bacterium
AAACATGAACTATAATAGCAATATAGTTATCTAGATCATCTAATATAGTTAATATAAAACCTGCAGTTGTTGCAACAATTAATATTGATAACAAAATAGTTATAAACCAATAAAATTTAGGACAACTACTTTTTACATTAAAATCTAAAATTGCCATAACTAATTCTCCTTTAAAGATAATTTAAAAGTTACTTCAACTTGATATGTTCCGCAACACTAAGCTCGAAATGCACTCGATGTGATTAGTATGAGGAAATAAATCAACTGGTTGAACAATTTTTAATTCATAATTATTTTTTGATAAAACTCCTATATCTCTAGCTAAGGTTGATGGATTACAAGAAATATAAATTAATTTATTAATTTTATGTTCAATAATAGAATTTAATAATTTTTCATCACACCCTTTTCGCGGTGGATCAACTATTATTGTTGATACTTTAATTCCTTCATTAAGCCAAAGAGCGATTTGATCTTCAGCTTTATTGCAGACGAAATGAATATTCTTTACATTATTCATTTTTTTATTTTCTTCAGCATTATCGATTGCTTCTTTAACAATTTCTACTGAATATACTTCTTTTACTGCTTTTGATATTATTAATCCAATTGTTCCAATACCAGAATAAGCATCAATTACAATATCATCCTTATTTAAATCAGCAATCTTTATCGCTGTGTTGTAGAGAATTTCTGTCTGATCATGATTAATTTGATAGAATGATTCAATACCTATCTTAAATTTCATTCCACATAAAGTATCAGTTATATAATTATTTCCATAAATAGTGATTGATGTATTTCCTAAAATGGTATTAGTATTTTTAGGATTATAATTAATGGAAATAGATACAACTTCTGGATATCTTTTAATAATTTTATCTATTAATCTTTCTTTAAATTCTTCATTTAAAAATGATAGATCTTTTACTACCGCAACAACCATCATTTCTGATTCATCATGATTTTTACGAATTAAGATATGCTTTAGATTCCCATTATCATATAATTCATTATAACCTTTAACACCAAGTTCTACAAAGATATTTTTTACAAAATTAACTAAATTAGTTGATTTTTCTGTTTGTATAAAACATTTATCTAGAGGAACTACTTTATGAGATGATCTTTCATAAAAACCACATTTAGTCTTATTTAAGAAAGATATAACTGGTACTTGAACTTTATTGCGGTAATAATAAATGTTTTGACTAGGAATAATTGGTAATTGTTTAAATTCATTTACACCACTAAATTTTTTAATGGTTGATTTAACCATTTCTTCTTTAAAATGCAGTTGTTCTTTATATGACATATGCATAATATTACAACCACCACATAATTTATAAGCTGGGCAAATTGGTGTAACTCTTGAATCTTTATTATTTGCTTCAATTGTTTTAACAATTGTTGCGTAACCATAACTTTTATTTAAACTAGTGATTTCTGCAAGTACTGTATCACCAAGAATTGCGCCAAAAATAAAGAAAGGATAATTTTCAAGATTCAAATCAAGATTCTTACCACTATATTTACCAACACCTAATCCTTCATGAGTATAAGATGTAATATCCAATTTTAAAGTTTTACCAACTTCTAATTTTATTTCTTCTTCCATCATTTTTTATTACTTCCACATCCTAAAGCTAAACCACCACGTGCTGTTTCTTTATATTCATTTTGAAGATCACGACCTGTTTGTTCCATTACTTCAACTACATTATCAAAGCTGATATGATGTTTACCATTAGTAAGGATTGCATAATTGCAGCAATTATATGCTTGCATTGATGCTATCGCATTTCTTTCAATACAAGGTATTTGAACTAATCCATCGACTGGATCACAAGTCATACCTAAATGATGTTCTAATGCAATTTCAGCTGAATATTCAATTTCTTCAATGCTTGCACCATACAGATATGCTAGCATAGCACTTGCCATACTACAAGCAACACCAATTTCTCCTTGACAGCCTACTTCAGCGCCGGATATTGAACCATTAGTTTTTACTAAATTACCAATTAGACCACCAACCATTAATGCTTCAACTAATTTTTTAGTTGATCGATGATTAATAATTGATTCAGTATATAGTACTCCTGGTACAACCCCACTTGATCCACAAGTTGGACTAGTTACAACTTCACCACCACTTGCATTTTCTTCCGCAACCGCTAAAGATGCTGCATAACAAAGAGTTTCTTTAGAAGGATTTTTTAAATATTTTTCAAAAAAGCTTGGTGCTTTTCTTTCAACATTTAATCCTCCTTGTAAAATACCTGATGTATATAGACCACGAGAAACTGATTTAAACATTGTTTCTAAGACTTTTTCTAAATATGGTTGAATATCTTTATCATATTTTTTAACATATTTAATCAAATCACAATTATTATCTTTACAATATTTAATGATTTCTGATAAAGATTTTTCATGATATATTTCATCTTTAAAAGATTCACGTGGTTCATTTAATTCTTTTAAGGAGCCTCCACCAACACTAAATACTAACCATTCATCAATCTTTTTTCCATCCTTATAAGCCTTAAAGCACAGTCCATTTGGATGATATGAATAATTAATTTCTGGTTTAAATTTAACAATAGTTCTTTCTTTTCCTAATACATCATAGATTGCTTTATCGGTTAAATGTCCTTTACCAGTTTCTGCTAAGCTTGAAAATAAACTAACTTTAAATTGATCAGCTTCTTTATTTCTTTCAAGAAAGATTTTAGCAGCTCGACTTGGTCCCATCGTATGCGAGGCTGATGGACCACAACCTATTTTATATAATTCTTTTAAGCTTTCCATTATAGGCTCTTTTCTTCTTCTAAATGAAGGGTATTTTTAGCCGTTTCTTCAGAATATATTTGCGATACTCTAGTTGTTGCCGCTGCCGCAATAGCTCCGACAATATCATCTAAGAAAGTATGGCAGCTTGGTTTACCAGGCTTTCCATCATCATTTAATTTCTTAACGATTCCTGGTTTATTAACATCAATATCACCAAAATTAGTTTGACCTATAGCTCCATATAATCTAGCAATATCAAGACCAAATATTTCATCAATACCAAAAACACCTAAGTCATTTTGAATAATATCTTGAATTGGTCCCCTAAATTGTCCTTCTTCAGCCAAACGATCGATCTCTGCTCCAAGTTGTAATAGATGGAAAACATCTCTTAATGATAATATCTTTTCAATACTTTCAATTACTTGTTCCATCTTTACATCTTTATTATATTTGTATTCTTGATCAAAAGCAATCTTTGCGATATCCTCAATCTTAACACCTCTTTCATTTAATTTTTTGATGTTAAGTTCTTTCATTTCATCTCTTGAATAATAAATTTTTGGTTTCATATTAACCTCTTATAAATATTTATTTACATGACCATTTAGAAAATCTCTTCCGGTCATTAATTTCTTACCAGCTGGTTTTAAAGATAATATTTCAAGTACTGTTTTATTACCACATACCATCTTTAAATGTCCTTTTTGATTTAAAAGGATACTACCAGGTTTAAGATCACTAGTTTCATCTAGAACAATTGATTCATAAACTTTAATTTCATCATCTTTTAATTTCATATAAGCTGTTGGTTCTGGATTAAAAGCTCTGATTTGATTAAATATAGATCTTGCGTCAAGATTAAAATCAATTAATTCTTCTTCTTTTTTAATATTATATGCAAATGTTACTAAAGATTCATCTTGTTTAATAGGATTAATCTTTCCTTCAATAATTAAAGGAAGAGTATCCATTAATAAATCTCTAGCAAGATATGATAATTTATCAAATAAGGTTCCATTAGTATCACTATCTTCAATAGGAATTGATCTTTGCGCAATAATATCTCCCGCATCCATTTCTTTAATCATATACATGATAGTAATTCCCGTTTCTTTATCACCATTTTTAATAGCAGTTTGAATCGGTGATCCACCTCGATATTTAGGCAGAAGCGATCCATGACAATTAATAGCTTTAAAACGGGGGCTATCAAGTAATCTAGTTCCAACAAATTGTCCATAAGCCGCTGTAATGATAATATCAGCACCTAAATTAATCAATTCATCATATTGATCTTTAATATGTTCAGGTTGAAAGATTTTAAAATTCTTTTCTATCGCATATTCTTTTACTGGTGACATAATTAAATTATGTCCTCTACCACCAATTTTATCAGGTTGTGTAACTACACCAACTATTTCATAGCGTTCATCATTAGCTAAAGCGTCTAGAATCGGCACACTAAATTTAGGTGTTCCCATAAATAATATTTTAATCATTTTTATCACTCCTAAATATTCTTAACATATTTATTAAAGATAATCACCGCATTAGAATTTTGATATTGTTCATAAATTGCTTGATACAATTTATTAATATGACTATAGCGATGCTTAATTGTAATAATAGCTCCACCAGCTATTTTCGAATAAACTGGTCCTAACACAAAGACATTATTACCACCAATTTCTTTAATTCTCATTTTAATGCTTGAAGCAATTCTAAATAAATCTTCATATTTTGCTTTAACAATTATTTGATTGATATGATAGAAAGGTTCTAATTTTAATAATTTACGTTCATTTATTTCTTCACGAATAAAATCATGGAAGCTACTCGCAATAAAATGTTTCAATGGTGAAGAATTTAAATAAGTAGTTTGAACAATTAATTCTTCTCCTTCTTTTAAATATGATTTAGCATAAACTAATAAATTATATGCATGACTATTAGCATCATAACTAGGTTTTTTAAGAATAGAATCAAAATTAATGATGACTACCTTATCCATCTTTTTATTAATAGCTCCTTTAGCTATTGTTTCAGAGGTAATAATGATATTTACTTCATCATTTTCTATAATGTTTAATTCTTCTAAATATTGATCAAAATTTGATCCATCACTTAATAATAATACCTTATTGTCATCATATCTTTCAATTAATCGTTTATATATTTCTTCTTGACCTATACCACCATAAACAAATTCATCCTGTCCGCAACTAGGACAAATATGATTAAAGACTTCTCTTTTGCCACATGATGGGCATATTAATTCATCTTTCTTTTCACTATAGTGGTATGATAAATTACATTTAGGACATTTTAAGACCTCACCACATGCTCGACACTGAACATAACCACTACTATCTTTATTATTAACAATCAATAATGCTTGTTTATTATTATTAATAACATCATCTAAGGTTTTAATTAAATAATGTGAAAGATATGAATTATTACCACTTCTTAATTCATTCTTTAAATCAATAGTTGTAATATTATCAATATTATCATCATTACTACGATCAATTAAATTATATACTCCTTTTAATCCATATGCATAACTAGTTACACTAGGAGATATTGAAGATATCACAAATAAGGTTTTATAATTATAGCTCATATAATGAAGAGCACGATGCAAATCAAAGCGTGGACTTTGATCATTGAAATAATTATCACTCTCTTCTGAAAGCATTAAATATAATCCAATATTTTGATATGGTAAGAAAGCGGCTACCGGAGTAGTAACAATAATCCGGTATTCATCATCTAAGATATTAGTATAATAATCGAGATATTCAGCTTTAGAAATATTAGAATTAATGCACGCAACACTTGTTTTAAATACTTTTCTTAAGATACTTGCGTATTTAATACTACTTAAAATATTCGGAGTAAAAACAACAACATTCTTCTTTTCTTCAAATGTTCGATAGATTAATTCTAATAAAATATTTAATTCTTCATTATCATCATGACTTACTAATAAATATGGTTTACTAACATCATTAATTCGATCGATTAATTCTGAATATTGATGATTAATTTTTATATCTGATAGTGGAATATCTTTTTCTTTAATTCTTAATGTTCTTTCATTCTTTTCTTTTAAATAGCCTTTTTTAATCAAATTATTGACTTGAGCAAGGGTAATATCATAATTATCAATAATATCATTCTTCGTTAAAGGATGACTTTTTTCAAAATTCTTTAAGAACAAGCGAACATTTTCACTTCTAATCATTTGGTAATTATTAATCATCGATGGATTTAAATAATACTTATGAAGATATTTATAATTAGTTACTTGTTTTGCTTCATAACAAATCTTTAAATTACCATTTTTAATCTCTTTATTAATTTTATTCATTGGTAAGACTAAATTCTTATTTAAAACAAGGGTAGTACTACCATTAAATAAAGCCATAACACTAGCATCTAAAGCTTCAAAATTAACTATCTTTAAATATTTAAAAGTCTTAGTTTGAAGAGATGAAGGAATCATCATATTTAAAATTCTACAAAGAGGAGATAAAGTATCTTCTTTTAAATAATATGCTAGATTAATCTGTTTTTCGGTGATAACTGTTTTTAAATCCAATAATTCTAATATTTCTTTAGATTCTTTATCATATCTTTTATCTTCATATAATTCAAGAACATAGCCCATAACTGTTCGATTGCTCAAACCAAAGGGAACAATAACTCGGGAACCAACGAGAATATAATCATTAAATTCTTGTGGTACGATATATTCAAACATTTGATCGACATTAGAACTAGAAATATTAACAATAATATTAGCGTACATTGGCTCCTCCTTTTTCTTTATACTTTTTATTATTATATCATAAATAAAAAAGAAAAACCTCTTAATTAATATGCAACAAAAAAGGACTATTTAAAATAGTCCTTTTAACTAATTATTACATCTTACGAATATCGTATTCTTGGTTGTTTTCATCAGCAGTATAATCTACTTTGTCAACAAGACCAGTACCAGCAGGAATTAAGCCACCAATAATGATGTTTTCTTTTAAGCCATCAAGATAGTCAACTTTTCCACGAATAGCTGCTTCAGTAAGAACACGAGTAGTTTCTTGGAAGGAAGCTGCTGCTAAGAATGAATCATTTCTTAGAGAAGCTCTAGTAATACCAAGAATTACTGGTTTAACTGAAGGAATTCTAATTCCTTTTTCACAGCAATCCTTTAAGATACGATATAATTCAGATTTAGATACAATTGAACCTGGTAATAATTCAGTATCCCCTGAATCAATAACAATACATTTTTGAAGCATTTGTTTAATGATGATTTCAATATGTTTATCATTAATTTCAACTGATGCGGCAGTACGATATGCATATTGAATTTCTTTTAAGATATATTTTTCAACTGCATCGACTGAAGAATACATTAATAGATCCTTAACATTAATTGCACCATCTGTTAATCTTTGACCAGCTTCTACCATTTCTCCTTCTTCTACAAGGATACTATGACCATGGTCAATTGGGATTCTAGTTTCATCACGTTCATTTGTAAGCGTAATTGTCTTAAGACCTTCACTATCAGTTTCAATCTTAGAAACAACACCTTTAATTTTGGCGATACTACATTGATTTTTAGGTGGACGTGCTTCAAATAATTCTTGAACACGTGGAAGACCTTCAGTAATATCTTCAGAACCAGACGCAACACCACCTGAGTGGAATGTACGCATGGTAAGTTGGGTACCTGGTTCACCAATTGATTGAGCAGCAACGATACCAACAACTTCACCTTTTTCAACTAATCCATTAGTTGAAAGGTCAGATCCATAACATTTAACACAGACACCAACTGGACTGATACATGTTAAATTAGTTCTGATTTCTACTTCTTCAATACCAGCTTTAATGATTGCATCAGCAATATCACCAGTAATCATTTCATTACGATTAACAAGAAGCGTCTTCTTGCCATCAATCTTAGCATATACAGGCTTAGCCGCAAAACGTCCAGTAATTCTTTCCTTTAATTTAACTAATAAACTGTTATCAGGATCAAACTTAGGATCTTTTGGATCAAGCTTATATAATGTCTTAACAATCATACCACGGTCAGTGCCACAATCATCAACAGTAATTGTAATATCTTGGCTTACATCAACTAATCTTCTTGTTAAATAACCTGATTCAGCTGTCTTTAAGGCAGTATCTGTAGAACCTTTTCTTGAGCCATGAGTTGATAAGAAGAAGTCAGCCATGGACATACCTTCTTGGAAACAAGCTTTAACTGGAATTTCCATTGCTTCACCATTAGGCTTTTTCATGATACCACGCATACCAGCTAATTGTACGAAGTTACTACTACTACCACGGGCACCAGAGTCAGCCATTAAGAAGATATCATTATAAGTAGCTTGTTCTTTCATGACAGCTTTAATCTTCTTTT
Organism: uncultured Bacillota bacterium; assembly: GCA_900317575.1. Taxonomy (GTDB): domain Bacteria; phylum Bacillota_I; class Bacilli_A; order ML615J-28; family CAG-313; genus UBA1737. The sequence goes on from ONHH01000045.1 coordinate 8,243, forward strand.
CAATGTTTTCTTTAGCTTTTTCCCAAATTTCAACTACTTTTTCTCGACGATGTGCCTTAGTCATTAGACCACGATTACACATTTGATTATATAATTTAACATCTTGATCAGCTTTTGCGATAATTTGGTTCTTTTCTTCCAAAATAACTACGTCAAATACAGATACAGTTAAACCAGAAATAGTTGAATAATAGAAACCTAAATCTTTCATCTTATCTAGAGTAAGTGAAGTTTCAGCTAATTTCCATTGTCTAAATACTTCAGAAATAATTAAGGCTAAAGTCTTCTTCTTAGCTGGAGCACATAATGGCATTGCCGCAATAGCTTCACGATAATTAGTTCCACGAGGGATAAAGAAGCGTTCAGGAGTACCTGTCTTTAAATTATATAATGCATCACCATCGACATTTGGATCATTAAAATATACGAAATGTTCAGGTAATACTTGGTTGAAGATCATCTTACCATAAGTTGTTACAAGATACATATCCTTTAATTTTTCATTTAGAGCTTGTTTTTGAACAAGATCAGGATCATCATCTTTCATATTAACGAATGGTTTATCAATCGCACGACCAGGAATTACAAAACGTGTATGGAAGTCAATTTCATGATTTTCATAAGCTTTTTCAACTTCTGAAATATCTTTGAATGCTCTTCCTTCACGGCCAACAACTAAGAATGTTCCAACACTAGGTGTATGACCACTCTTAACATCATTAGCTAAATCTTCAATATTACGATATTCAATTTCACCATTTACAATAATCTTATTATCAAATTCAAATACTCTTAAATTATAAGCAGTATTTAATTCTTCAAATGTTTGATAATTACGATCTGGTTGGCTTCTTTCAATTGTTAAATAGTAGTTACCAATAATCATATCTTGAGTAGGTGTAATTACTGGTTTACCATCCTTAGGAGCTAAGATATTCTTACTTGCAAGCATTAGCATTCTTGCTTCAGATTGAGCTTCTAATGATAGAGGAACGTGAACTGGCATTTGGTCACCATCAAAGTCTGCATTAAATGGAGTAGTTACTAGTGGGTGAAGACGAATTGCACGTCCTTGAACTAGAACTGGTTCAAATGCTTGAATTGATAGTCTATGTAATGTAGGTGCACGGTTTAATAATACTGGATGTTCAACAATAATCTTTTCTAAGGCATCCATTGCTTCTGGAGCACCAGCTTCAATTAATTCCTTAGCTTTTCTAATTCCTTGTCTTTCTTTGTTTTGAATAGAAGTTGGATTACCATTTGCATCAAATTGAGTATTTTGATCATTATCTGAATGTTGACGTAGATAATTGATGATGAATGGTTTAAATAAGATTAAAGCCATTTCATATGGAATACCACATTGATACATCTTTAAGAATGGTCCAACACAAATAACAGAACGTCCTGAATAGTCTACACGTTTACCTAATAGGTTTTGTCTAAAACGACCTTGCTTACCACGTAAATTATCTGATAAAGATTTAAGTGGATGGTTATTAACTTGAGCTACTCTCTTACTATGTTTACCATTATCAATTAATTGGTCTACTGCTTCTTGTAACATACGTTTTTCATTCTTAATAATGATTGGAGGCGTATGTTCTTGATATCTCAATAGACGTGAATTACGATTAATAATCTTTTGATATAATGAAGTAAGGTCTGTAGTTGCAAATCTTCCACCTTCTAGTTGAACCATTGGTCTAAGATCAGGTGGGATAACTGGTAATACATCCATTACCATCCATTCAGGTTTATTATCTGATTGAAGGAAAGCTTCAACAATATCAAGTCTTTTAACTAATTTTTCTTTCTTTTGCTTTGTTGCAGTCTTTAATTCTTCACGAATTTGTTCTTTTAATGCTTGAAGATCTAATCTTTGAAGAAGATATTTGATTGTTTGAGCACCAGAAATTGATTCAAATTGTCCTGGATATTGTTGCTGTAATAAGGCATTTTCTTGTTCTGTAAGAATAGTACCTACAGCAACAGCATCAAAGCCTGGTTCAACATCAATAACAACAAATTTTGAACAATATACAATTTCTTCAACATCTTTACTGCTTAAAGCAAGCAATGTAGCTACTTTACTTGGAGTGTTGTGTAAATACCATGTGTGAACAACGGGTGCTCCTAAAGCAATATAGCCCATTCTTTCACGTCGAACTTTATTTTCAGTATATTCAACGCCACACTTTTCACATACCTTATGACTGCCAGGCACACGATGAGTAGTTTTACCACAAGCACATTGATAATCCTTAGTAGGGCCAAAGATTACTTCGCAGAATAAACCATCTTTTTCTGGTTTTTGACTACGATAATTAATTGTTTCACCCTTCTTTACTTCACCTTTTAATTGATATACAACAGGTTTACCATCATCATCAATATAGGTAACAGTATCTTTTTTCTTAGGATCGTATTTAAATTCTTTTCCTCGAAGTATTGGATTGGCCCAAGAAATAATTTCCTCAGGAGACGCAATACCAATCTTCATATATTTATATTTTCTCAAAGGATTTCCTCCAATATCTTATAAACTTCTCTTGCCAGCACGTGTTTCAGCAATTTGATCAGCTAATGAATCATTTGCAACATCATGATCATTTTGATCAACTAATTTAACACTTAAACCTAAGCCTTGTAATTCCTTAATCATTGCTCTAAATGCTTCTGGAACACCAGGTTCAGGGAATTCTGTGCCTTGGACAATTGCTTTACATGCACTTTCACGACCAATCATATCATCTGATTTAATTGTCATCATTTCTTGTAATGTATGAGCAGCACCATATGCTTCTAGAGCCCAAACTTCCATTTCACCAAATCTTTGACCACCATTTTGGGCTTTACCACCTAAAGGTTGTTGAGTAACTAAGGTGTATGGACCTTCACTACTACGAGCATGTAATTTATCATCAACCATATGATTTAGTTTAATCATATACATGACACCAACACTAATCTTATGGTCAAATCTACGACCAGTACGACCATCAAATAAATAAGTCTTACCAGCTTCATCAATTGGAGCGCGAGCATTACGAGGATCTTCTTCCATTTCGCGAAGGTCCTTTTCTCTCGCTTCATTCATAATTTGAATTAGGTCTTCTTGAGTTACACCATCAAATACTGGAGTAGCTACTTTAACACCTAATTTCTTAGCCGCCATTCCTAAATGAATTTCTAATACTTGTCCAATATTCATACGAGAAGGTACACCTTGTGGATTTAATAGAATATCAATAGGTGTTCCATCAGGCATGTATGGCATATCTTCAATTGGAACAATATTAGAAATAACACCTTTGTTACCATGACGACCACTCATCTTATCGCCTTCTGATATCTTACGCTTTTGAACGATATAAACACGAACAACTTCGTTTACACCAGGTTGTAAATCAGCACCACTCTTACGGTCAAATCTTTCAACCTTACATACGATACCACCACCATGAGGTGGGACCTTTAATGATGTAACTTTTACATCTTTTGCGTTATCGGCAAGTAAAGCTAAACTTAATTTTTCTTCTGGAGTTGCAACTGTTTCACCCTTAGGAGTTGTTTTACCAACTAAGGTATCGCCTTCTTTTACTTCCGAACCAACGATGATAATACCATTTTCATCTAGATTCTTAATAGTATCACTAGCTACGCCTTCAAGAACACCAGTAATTTGTTCTTTACCTAATTTAGTATCTCTTGCTTCACAAGTATATTGTTCAATATGAATTGATGTATAAACATCATCTTGAACCATCTTTTCACTCATGATAACAGCATCTTCGAAGTTATAACCATTCCAAGTCATGAATGCAATAACTACATTACGTCCTAACGCAAGTTCACCTTGATCCATTGATTGTCCATCAGCTAATACAGTTTCACCATTCTTAACTTCTTCGCCGGGAACAACAATTGGACGTTGGTTACAACAAGTTGAGTCATTAGTTCTTTGATATTTGATTAATGGGTAAGTATGAAGTTTTCCTTCAGTGTCTAGTACTTTTACACAAGTACCATCAGCACTAACAACTGTACCATCACAATCAGCAACAACTGCTAGACCTGAATCTCGAGCAACACGATATTCAATACCAGTACCAACAATAGGTGCTTCTGGTTTTAATAGTGGAATCGCTTGACGTTGCATGTTAGCACCCATCAAAGCACGAGTTGTATCATCATGTTCTAGGAATGGAATACATGATGTACCAACCGCAACTACTTGTTTAGGAGATACGTCAATATAATCAATATCCATCTTATCAAATTCGATAAATTCAGTTGCTTTACGTCCAATGATTTTATCTTCAACGATTAAGATTTGATTAGTCTTTGGATCAAGTTCAGTCTTAACGTTTGCTTGAGCAATGCAATATTTTTCTTCATCATAAGCAGTTAAGTATATTGGCTTGCTTTCAGGATCAATCCAAACTCTAGCAGGAACCTTACCTTCAATATAATCTTTATCATCTTTATTGTTATGAACTTTTAAATATGGAGTTTCAATAAATCCAAATTTATTAGGATGAGCATAAGATGCAAGTGAGTTAATTAAACCGATGTTTTGTCCTTCTGGAGTTTCTACTGGACAAATACGACCATAATGTGATGGATGGACGTCACGTACTTCGAAACCAGCACGATCACGAGAAATACCACCAGCACCTAGAGCTGAGATACGACGTTTATGAGTTAATTCAGCTAATGGATTAATTTGATCCATGAATTGGCTCAATTGGTCAGTATTGAAGAATTGGTTCATTTCTTGAACTAATGGACGATTGTTGATTAATAATTCTGGAGTGACACTCTTAGTATCATTAGCAGTTGACATCTTATCACGGATGCTCTTTTCAACTTTTAACATACCAGTTCTTGCTTCATTAAGTAGTAATTCACCAATTAATCTAAGTCTTCTATTACCTAAATGGTCGATGTCATCAATTCTACCTACACCAGCATGAAGATTGAAATAATAAGAAATTGACGCAAAGATATCACTTAATACTACATGAACAGCTGTTTCATCTTGGTCGTTACCTAACAAACGAACAGTTGTACCTTGTTCTTGGTTACCAACAATTACATCTAGAACTTCTAATATAACATTAGTTGTACCATCTAGCATTAATAATTCATCTGCTTCAACTTTATCATCGTCATCACGTTCTTCATTGATGATATCAAGAGCAGTTTTCTTTAAGAATTTACGATTATCATTAAGAATCTTAATAGTGTCAATAGTCTTACCATCAACATAAGCTTTAGCACTAACTTCAGTACCAGCAGCAAGAATTACTTCACCTGTTTCTGGATTAATGAAGTCTTTAGCAAGTCTAAAACCAATTGCACGATTAACTACATTTAATTTTTCATTGACTTTATAACGACCTACTTCTGCTAAATCATAACGTCTCTTATCGAATAATCTTTGGGCTATTGCTTTACGAGCATTTTCAACGCTTGTTTTTTCACCTGGTTTAATAGATTCATATAGATTTGCAATACCATCATCAATTTGAATTGATTCATCTTTATTATGAGTATTTTCAAAATGTTCAATTAGTTTTGGATTAACTGGATATTTATCGCTACCTCTACCAAAGAATAAATCTTCCATTTGAATACCACTACCTACACCTAAAGCACGGATGAAAGCAGTAAGATATACTCTCTTTGATCTATCAAGTTTTGCAAACCAAATCCCCTTATTACCCATTTCATATTCAATCCAAGCACCACGAGTTGGAATAACTTGTCCTGAATAGATTTGGCGGCCAGTTTTCTTATCTATTTCTGATGAGAAGAAAACACCAGCTGAACGAACGATTTGAGTAACAATAACTCTTTCAGAACCACGTGTAATAAAAGTACCAGATGGAGTCATTACTGGGAAATCACCCATAAAGATACGATCTTCTTTTATTTCACCTGTTTCCTTGTTTTCTAAAGTTACATTACAATACAATTTACGAGAATAATTTGTTTTATACATTCTAGCTTCTTGAATAGAGAATTTAGGTTCTTCAAATTCATGTGAGCCAAATGTAAGTTCAAATCTATTTCCCTCTTCACGATCTTTAATTGGTGATATTTCCTTAAATAGTGATGCAAAGCCATCTTTAAGTAACCATTTAAAAGAATCTGTTTGTACTGCGATTAAGTTTGGAAGTTCGACATTAGTTTGTACTCTAGCATAATTACGACGTACATGTGAACGACCATATTGCACATTTTTGTAACTCAAATTTTTTCACCTCTTCTAAATAATTTATATGAGTTGAGCAAGCGAATAATAGCAAATTTGCCGCGAAAACGCATATTACCGCATTGTATCATATCTTATATATTCTACCAAAAAGGCCATTTTTTGTCAAGTAAAATAACACTTTTTTTATTATTAAAGAAAAATTTAATAAATATTTTACATATTATTTACATTATTTTTCATAAAAATGAAAAAATAGAGTAGCAATTCTACTCTATTTTAGGCCTTCAATAATCAAATATCCCTTATCAGAATTGATAATACTTACTTTTTTATAGCATTCTTCCATCATTTTTATTGCAGAAGGAGCTCCTTGCTTCTTTTGGATTACAGCTATTATTCTTCCATCTTCTTTTAGATGATCAAGAGCATCTTTTAAGATTGAATGAACAATAATTTTACCAGCACGAATTGGTGGATTAGTAATAATTAGATTAAATTGACAATCGATTTTTTCATACATATTGCTAATAAAACATTGAGCATTTTGAATATTATTTTCTTCTATTGCCATCTTTGTTAATTTGATTGCTCTCTCATTAACATCAATCATTGTAACCTTACTTTTTGGATTCATTAAGGCTACAGTAACGCCAATTGTTCCATATCCACATCCAACATCAAGGATGTTATCTCCTTCATTAATCTTAAGGGATTTTAATAATAAATTTGATCCAAAATCAATTTTATTTTTACTAAATACTCCATTATCAGAGAAAAAGAAGATTTCTTTTCCTTTATAATAATAGGAAAATTTATGAATATCTGATTTTAAATTATCATTGTTTTCAAAATATTGTCCACTCATATTCTACTCCTTCTCTCTATTAATAGATAAAAAGATTATGAGAAACTCATAATCCTTCTATTGTTTAATTATTTTACTTCGACTTCAGCGCCAACTTCAGTAAGTTTAGCAGCTACAGCTTTAGCTTCTTCTGGTTCAACCTTTTCTTTAACAACTTTAGGTGCACCGTCAACTAAATCTTTAGCTTCTTTTAAGCCTAAGCCAGTAACTTCACGAACAAGTTTAATAACTTGTAGTTTGTTAGGACCAGCAGCCTTTAAGATTACGTCAACTTCAGATGGTGCTTCTTCAGCAGCTGGAGCAGCAGCTCCGCCAGCAACTGCAACAGGAGCAGCAGCAGATACACCAAATTCAGCTTCGATAGCTTTTACTAGTTCGTTTAATTCTAAAACGCTCATTTCTTTAATTGCACTGATAAATTCTTCTGTAGATAATTTAGCCATTTCGTTTTTCCTCCTAATTTACTCTAATTTGAATTAATAATTACTTTTGTTCAGATACGCGATTAAGAGCTACAGCAAGTCCACGATATGGAGCTTGTAGAACACTTAATAACATAGAAACCATACCAAGTTTGTTTGGTAGTTTTGCAAGAGCTGCAAGTTGTTTTTCATCGTAATATTTGCCACCAACTAGACCTGCTTTAATTGTTAAATTTTCATGTTCTTTTGCAAAATCATAAATGATTTTAGCAGCAGTAACTTCATCAGGTGATGTAACAAATGCAGATGGGCCAACTAAATGAGAATCAATATCACTTGCGCCAATTTCATCAGCAGCACGTCTTAAGATATTGTTCTTGCTAACCTTCATTTCGCATTTTTCATCATGTAGCTTTTTACGAAGTTCTGTAACTTCAGCAACAGTTAATCCTAGGTAATCAACGAATAATGTAGATCCAGCATTATTGATCTTTTCAACAACTACTTGGACCTCGTTTTGCTTTTTAGCGATAGTCGCTTCATTCATTGTTTTCACCTCCAAATTTGTTCTTTTTTAAAAGAATTTTTCCTCGGTAGGATATTTATTTTTAAGCAAAAGAAACTGTCTTATTTTCTTTTATGCTCCTACTGTCTACGGCAGAGACTTTATATATAACTTATGAAATTATGAATTATTTGTTTATTTTGATTTAATGTTATTCTAATGTAGCTGCATCAAGTTTGATGCCAGGGCCCATAGTAGAAGTAACATTAGCACTTAGCACATATGCGCCTTTAACGGTTTGAGGCTTAATGCGCATTAATTGACGGTAGATTGCTTGAATATTTTCGCTTAATGCTTGTTCAGTAAATGATACTTTGCCAACAGGAGCTTGAATATTACCAACTTTATCAGTACGATATTCTACTTTACCTGCTTTAAATTCTTTTACTGTTGATTCAATATTCATTGTTACAGTACCAGTTTTAGGGTTTGGCATTAAACCTTTAGGTCCTAGAATACGTCCTAATTTACCTAATTCACCCATCATATCTGGAGTAGCGATAATCATATCAAATTCAAACCAACCGTTTTTGATTTTTTCAAGATACTCAACATCACCTGCATAATCAGCACCAGCATCTAAACCTTCTTTTGCTTTAGCACCCTTAGCGATAACTAAAACACGAATAGTTTTACCAGTACCATTAGGTAATGAAACAGCACCTCTTAAGTTTTGATCTGCTTTACGTGGATCAATATTTAATTTGAATGCGACTTCAACAGTTGCATCAAATTTAACAGTACTTGTTTTCTTTACTAATTCAACAGCTTCTTGTAAACTGTATTTTTTATTATGATCTACAAGTTTTGCTGCTTCTTGGTATTTTTTACCTCTTTTAGCCATTTTGTTTTTTCCTCCTAAATGTGGTCAAACGGAATTTCCTCCCACAATTTTAAGTAGTATTAGTCTACTACAGTAATCCCCATTTGTCTTGCAGTGCCTTCAATGATTTTAGCAGCTGATTCAACATCATAGGCATTCAAATCAGGTAATTTAGTTTGAGCAATTTCAAGTAATTTAGCTCTAGTAATAGTAGCTACCTTAGTTTTCTTTGCATTTGAAGAACCTTTTTGAATGTTTGCAGCCTTTAATAAAAGGTCTGATGCTGGTGGAGTTTTAGTAACAAATGAGAAACTACGATCTTCATAAACATAGATTTCTACTGGAATTACATAACCCGCCATGTTTGCAGTTTTGTCATTGAATTGACTACAGAATTGTTGGATATTAACACCTGCTTGTCCTAATGCTGGACCAACTGGTGGAGCTGGATTGGCTTTTCCTGCAGCAATTTGAAGTTTTACAACCTTTTTAATTTGCTTAGCTTTTGCCACGAGACACACCTCCTTTTAATTGTCCGTGATGTGGTTTATGAGCACTATGATGTTCTCCCACACTGTATCAATAATTCATAGTATATAATTGCGTCACTACACGCGAATATATTATACTACTTTTTATTGTCTGTTTCAAGCAATTTGTTTATAAATTTCATAATAAAAAAGCTGATGAAAATTCATCAGTTTTAAGTGCTATATTAAGCTAATTCTTTCTTCATATCCGCAAAGCTTTGCGCTACATAGAAGCCTGCGCCAATATACATAAAACGTGCTGGATTATCAAGACCAGTAAAGAAAGTCATATAAGATGCACCCATCTTCTTTAATTCATTACATAAATTACAGAATAGCATCTTTCCTAAGCCATGTTTTCTTTCTTTAGGTGATACTGTAATACCATCTAAATGACCTCTACCAGTTGGTTCAACATACATTGCACCTGTCCAACCGCATACTTTATTATCATGTAAAGCAACTAAGAATGGATAAGGTTTTTCTCTATTTAGATTATATCTAATAGAATTAGCAAAGCCAGGATTTCCATCAGCTTCAATTTCATCACAGAATTCATTAATACCTGTATGTTTTTTAGGATCATAGATTTCTACAGTTAATCCTAATTTCTTATTTTCTTCAATCTTTTCTTGAACAGCTTTAGGCATTTCATATTGTGCAAGAGGTAAATGGAACCCTTCATGAATACTATTAACAAAATAGCGATGATGATATAAGAATAAATAGAAAGGTGAATTTATTCTTACACAAGGCATTCCTGGATGCATATGATGATCAGTATTAGGAATATACCATGGCCAATTTACACCACATACAAAAACAAAACGCATACTTGTACGATGATTAACTTTTGCATAATCTTCACACATCTTCAATAATTTACTACCAATGCCTTGAAGACGATACTCTTTTTTTACAATCATTGTATGTAGGAAACACGATGCTTTTTCTTTTCCTTCATCCATTGCTCTTAAACTACATGACGCAAAGCCAATTACTTTATTTCCATCTTCCGCAACAAAGGTACCATTTGGTTGAAATGCAGAACTCTTAAAGAAATGATTATTAAATTGTTCATTATCCATTACTAAGAAGAAATCATCTTCATCTCTAAAGTCCTTATATAATTCATAGAAGGCTTTTTCATCTTTTTTATCAAATTTACGGTAATTAATCATTTTCATTCTCCTTATTTATTATTTTTTATATAATCGATGACTGGTTTAAGAATCTTTGTAGAATCAGTCATTTCTTCTTGAGTTACTTTTTCATCAATAGATGCCAAAAGAATAGTTAATTTTAATAATAATTCTAATAAAACTTCACTATTATCAGTTAGATTACCAGCTTCATGTTCTGTTTTATCATATGCCACTACTAATTTAACAAAATCAGGCACTTCTTTAAGACATAATGAAGAATAAGCATTAATTTCATAATCATCTTGATCATTATATTTTTTTAAATAATTATGATAACGAGAAATATTTTTAATAAATAATAATTCAATTTTATCAATATCACCATCACTAAAAGCTACATGTGAAAGTAATGATTGGAAATATAAATCAAATCCTTCCATTAATTTTTTCTTTGAATAAATAATATTCATCTTCTTTTTAGATTTATTATAGATTTCTTCAATCATATCGGCCATCTTATTATATAATTTAACCGCAGCATTATAGACATTATCTAATTCACTCATAATTAATCTTCCTTTCTTTGACGAGCATATCGTACATAATTCTTTTTATAATAATCAATAATTACATTTAATGATTTTTTTAAAGTAATATCTTCTTCTTCAGGTACATGGCCATCACTAAATTTTAAATAAGTAGGAAATCTCAATAGGAAATCATATGTAGTTTGACAATAAGTTGGTTTAATTACTTTTAATTCAGCATCATATGCTTTATCAGTATAAACTGATAATTTAACAAAATTAGGTATTTTATTAATTATTGATAAATGATTATTAAGATCAATATTATCTTCATTAAAATTAGTTTTAAAAACATAATTAATAAATTCTAATTCACTTTCTTTAATCATTTTATCAGCTTGACTGACAACTAATGATAAAGCAATTAGATATTGATTCATTTCTTCAATCAATTCTTCATAGTTAATATCTAATTTATTTCCAACTTTTTGATACATTTCATCAATTTTAGTGCTAAATCTTTGATAAAGATTCATCCCTAATTGATATGTTTCTTTAATATCATTCATATAATTATCCTCACTTAAATATTATATCATATTATTAAAAAAAGATAAAATAATTAACTAAAAAATGTGATGTCAATAATTGACATCACATTAAATATTATCTAATACTTAAGATTAGAAATTTCTCTTCTTAAAGAAGATAGCAGCTAAGCTTAGAGCAGATAAGCTTGAAACGATTACTGCACCTAATGAAATTGTACATCCAGCAGGTACATCAGAAGCCTTAATGCTGTCTAATTTTTCAACTAGTGCAGCAGGAACTTTTGATTTTTCATAATCGCTTAATGCATCATAAGCAGCCTTTGCAGCATCAACTAATGAATAATCAGCAGTAGTTACTGTAGAAGGAAGATTTTCAATTAATGTAATAACTGAATTGATATTTCTTTCTTGAGCAGCTTTTGCTTCAGCTTCTAATAATGATGCATAAGTTCCATCAATCTTAGCAATTGTTGCTGAATAAGTTGCATTAGCAATCTTCTTTTGATATGGAGTAAGAGCAGCATATTGAGCCTTAACTTCAGCAATAGCAGGTCCACTTTCAAGTGTTACTGTACCGAAGAATTGTAGTTTAAAGATTAAATCTCTAACTTTATTAATATCTTCATTCCAAGCATTGATAATTTTTGAAACAGTAACAAATTTTTGTTCTTCTTCAGTTAATGATTCATAATCTTCATTAATTTCATTAATTAATGCATATGATTCATCAAATGTATCAGGTTTTGTAGCTTGTGCAACATAAATATTAAAATCATTTACATATAGATATGTATTATAAATATTTTCTAATACATCACCAAGACCAACCATTGCTTGTTCTTCTTCAGTTAATTCTGTATATTGTGCATATGCACTCTTTAATTTATTAATTGTTGATGCATCAGCATTAACAGCTAATTCTTTAATAGTTGCAATTAATTGAACAATTGCAGGATCAACTTCAGCTTCACGAGTGATTGTAGCTGAAACTGGTTCACCAGGATAAGAACCATTAGCACCCATAACAACAGGAGAAATTACATAAGTGTATTCAGTAAATAATGCTTTAGCAGTATCATCTACGAATTCATAAGTTCCAGGGAATAGAATTGCAACTAAATCTGCAAAGCCATCATCTTCACCTAATGTTCTAGTTACAGTATATACAGCACCTAAAGAACCATCAAATGTACCTTTAACACCTTCATCAGTTTGTTCAAGTACAAAGTTTTCAACTTTCATTGCATCTTCAATTAATAAGTAATCAAAACTTCCGAATAATTGATCCCAGCCTATGCCATCATAACCAAAACTATCTTCAGGAATAACAATTGAGAAATTGTATAATGAATATCCTCTTGATGATCCAATAGATCTAGTTAAGTTACCATAAGTGAAATATACACCATTAGTAGTTCCTGTTTCAAGTGCAGGAGCAACAGGAGATGTGAATACATATTGAGTAACTCTTGTTCCATAGAATGCATATTCACCAATAGCAGCTAAAGTAAATGGAAGAGTTACTTTTCTTAATGAACCAGCATATGCAAATGCAGATGCAGCAATCTTTGATACGCCAAATGGAACTGTAAATTCAGTATCTTCTTTAGCAGCTGGATAAGAAATTAACAATGAACCACTATGATTATATAGAACACCATCAACTACTTTAAAGTATTCATTTGTTTCAGGAAGAACATATTCAACTAATCCTTCAAGATCAGCAAATGGAACAGAAGTTAATGAATAACTTGAGTATGCATATTCATTATCACCATAATTAACACCTGCAAGATATTTTAATTCTTCAGATAGAATAAATCTTTCAATTGAAATACATGATGCGAATGCAAAAGGACCAACATATGCTACATGATCAGGTAATTTAAATTCACCAGTAAGAGCACCTAAGCTATAACATTCTTCAAATGCACTTTCTTCAATATCTTTTAATGTGCTAGGTAATACAACATCTAATAAGCCTGTACAACCAAAGAATGTACCTTCAGGAAGAACAGTCATACCTTCAGGAAGAACAACATATTCAAGTTCTTCTGATAATCCGAATAGATATGGACCTAATTCTAATGCAGTATTAGGAGCAAATTCAACTGATACTAATGATGATTCAGCAAATACTTCATCAGCAATATATTTAACAGTTGAAGGAATATATAGATTCTTAACTGGAGATCCTTCGAATACATTAGAGTAAATATATTCTACTTCTTCAGGAATAATAACACTTTCATCACTACCAGAATAGCCTAATAAGTCATGTTCACTAATAAACCATTCGCCTGATGCAAGACATACTCTAACATCAACATAATCAACTGTTTCAAATGATTCATCTAATGCTACAACAATAGCACTACCTTCAGCAACAGGAACAATTTCATTGTTGGCGTTAACTGTAAAGATATTTGTATCAGTAGAAACAAATGTAAATGTAGGCATTTCTTCAACATCCATATCAGCAACCATATTTAATTGAGCAGTTTCACCTAAACGAACAATATATTCTTCTTTTTCAAATGTATATGTTGGAGTAGGTTCTGGTTCAGGATCTGGTTCTGGATCAACTGGATCTGGATCTGGTTCAGGAT
>ONHH01000043.1 GCA_900317575.1 uncultured Bacillota bacterium
AGTAAGTTATTACCAGCTGTAGCAAGGACTTCAATTACTCCTTTACTTACTTCAAGAATTGATACATCAAGAGTACCGCCACCAAAATCAAAGACTAAGATTTTTTGTTCTTCAGTTTTATCAAGTCCATATGCAAGAGCAGCAGATGTTGGCTCATTAATGATTCTTAAGACATTTAAGCCAGCAATCTTACCAGCATCTTTAGTTGCTTGACGTTGTGAATCAGTAAAATATGCTGGTACTGTAATTACTGCATCAGTTATTTCTTCATTAAAATAAGATTCTGCATCCTTCTTTAATTTTGATAGAATCATTGCAGAGATTTCTTGAGGAGTAAAGGATTTACCATCAATATCAATTTTGTAATTAGTACCCATTTTTCTTTTGATACTAGCTATAGTTCTTTTAGCATTAGTTATTGCTTGATTCTTAGCTTTCTTGCCAACTAATCTTTCTCCATATTCAGTAAATGCTACAACCGATGGAGTAGTACGATCTCCTTCACTATTAGGGATAATGATTACACTACCATTTTCCATTGCTGCAACGCAAGAATTAGTTGTTCCTAAATCAATTCCAATTACTCTAGACATATTATCACCTTCATACATCAATATTATATCAAGTGATTTTAAACTTAATTTAAACTTTAATATTTTAGTAAAGTTAACACATTATTAATAAAATTATAGTATAATATTATAAAGGAAATAAAACTATGGCAAAAATATTATTAATAGATGATGATGTAAATTTAAATAATCTCATCGCAAAAGTATTAAAAAAGAATAACCATGAAGTATATCAAGCTCATAATGTTAATGAAGCATTAGATCTTATGGCAACTAATTATATTGAATTAATTATTACCGATATCATGATGCCTGGAGTTGATGGATATGTCTTCACGGAAAGCTTAAGAAAAGAGAAGATGGAATTACCAATCTTAATTATCACTGCTAAAGAATCATTTAAAGATAAAGAAAAAGGATTCAATGTTGGAGCTGATGATTATATGATTAAACCGATTAATTTAGATGAATTAGTATTAAGAGTTAATGCTTTATTACGTCGATCAAAGATTCATACTGAAAGAAGAATTGAAATTGGTTCAACAATTCTAGATTATGATTCTTTTGAAGTAACGACTGGTAATGAAAAAATCATTCTTCCACAAAAAGAATTTAATATTCTATTTAAGTTATTATCATATCCTAATCAATTATTTACTAGAACTAAATTAATGAATGAATTCTGGGGAATTATGTCTGATTCAGATGAGAGAACTGTTGATGTTCATATCAATCGATTACGAGAAAAATTTAAAAATAATCCCGATTTTGAAATTGTTACAGCTAGGGGATTAGGTTATAAGGTTGTAAAAAAGCATGAATAAGAATTCTAAATTAAAAAAGTATATGTTTCAGATAATCATTACTTGTTTTAATATGATGTTAGTATCTGGTATTATTATGCTGATACTAGTCTTAATTCTTCGTTCAATCGGTGTATTTAATAAGGAAGAGCCTTTTTTAGGTGGACCAATAATGCCAATTGTTTTGATGTTAGTGACATCAATTATTGTTGGTACAGTCATTGGTGCCTTCTTATCTCGTCATTTCTTTATTCATTTCATTCAATTAGGTGAAGGAATTCGTAAAATATCTAATGGTAATTATGATTTCCATATTGATGAATTGGAACATTCAGATAAAGATTCTGATTTAAATAATCTAATTATTAGTTTTAATAACATGGTTGATAAATTAAAATCAACTGAAACTTTAAGTAGTGATTTTATATCTAATGTAAGCCATGAATTTAAAACGCCATTGATGACGATTCAAGGTTATGTAACTTTACTTAATGATGATAATTTATCAGCAAGTGAAAGAAAGAAATATATCGATATTATTACTGACGCAACACGTAAATTAACTAATTTAACTAGTAATATTCTTAAAATTTCTAAATTAGAAAATGATAAAATTGATATTGAACCGAAAGAATATAATGTCAGTGAACAAGTAAGAGAAACTATTATTATGCTTGAAGCAAGCTGGGAAAAGAAAAATATTGATTTTGATTTATCACTTCCGGATTGTATGATCATTAATGATGAAGAATTGTTAGAACAAGTTTGGACTAATATTATTGGTAATGCGATAAAATTCTCAAAAGAAAATAGTAAGATTGAAATCTATTTAGTAAGTAATGATGAAATGGTTAGTATCAGTATTCGTGATTATGGTATTGGTATGAATGAAGAAGTAGTTAAACATATCTTTGATAAATTTTATCAAGGCGATGAATCACATTCTAGTGAAGGCAATGGCTTAGGAATGACTTTAGTCAATAAGGTATGTGAATTATGTGGTGGAAATGTAGAAATTAAATCCCAAGTGGATGTTGGTACAACTATTAAAGTTAATCTTCCAATTGTCTATAAAAATAAAAAATAGGACAAAAGTAAAACTATTGTCCTATATCTACGTAAGTTAGTAAATGTAGATCGTAGATTATTATTGGGGGAAGAATTTTTTTAGAGAAATCACTAACTTAATTATCTACAATAATATTATACAATAAAAATATTAACTAATTGTTAACAAAAGAATAAAAGGTGAAAAAAATGGGTGAAATATTAAATCGTTTAAAATCTTTAAGAAAGAGAATGAATGAAGAAAAGATTGATTTCTATATTATTCCTACTAATGATTATCATGGATCAGAATACGTAGGAGCATATTTTAAAGCTCGTGAATATATTACTGGTTTTACTGGTTCTGCAGGAACAGCTTTAATTATGAAAGATGCTGCTATCCTTTGGACTGATGGAAGATATTTCTTACAAGCAGAAGCTGAATTAAAGAATAGTACGATTGAATTATATAAAATGGGAGAAAAAGATGTCCCAACTATAGTTCAATATTTAATGGAAAATGCTAAAGGTAAAACGATTGGCTTTGATGGAAAGAGTCTATCTTTAGAATTCTATAATTTACTTAAAAATACCTTAAAAGATAATGCTAAATTTGTCTTTATTGATTTAATTAAAGATATTTGGCAAGATCGTCCATTAATGTCTTGTACTGAAGCATTTCTCTTAAGTGATGAATATAGTGGTGAGGCAAGAAGCGCTAAATTATCAAGATTAGAAAAGGTGCTTGAAAAGCATAATATTAATGCTCATATTATCACTTCTTTAGATGATATCGCATGGCTTTTAAATATTCGTGCTGATGATGTTAAATGTAATCCAGTCTTATTATCATATCTCTTATATAATAATAAGGAATATACCTTATATGTAAATAATAAAGCATTAAATAAAGATGTTAAAGCTACTTTAAATAAAGATGGTATTAAGATTAAGAACTATGATGATATTTATGAAGATATTAAAGAATTAAATGGTAGAGTCTTAATCGATCCTAATAAGGTCAATGCTGAAATCTTTACAAGACTTGATAAATGTAATGTAGTAAAGATGATGAATCCAACTACAGAAATGAAATGTATCAAGAATGATGTAGAAATTAAGAATAGCTATTTAGCTCATTTAAAAGATGGCGTAGCTGTTACTAAATTCATTTATTGGTTAAAGACTAATGTTGGTAAAATTAAGATGACTGAAATTAGCTGTGCTAAATATTTAGAAAATTTAAGGAAGATGCAAGATAATTATCTTGGTCTAAGCTTTGAAACAATTTCTGGATATGATTATCATGGTGCTATTATTCATTATGATCCAACAGAAGAAACCGATATCGAAGTATTACCAAAATCCTTCTTATTAGTAGATAGTGGTGGTCAATATTTAGAAGGAACAACCGATATTACGCGTACGATTGCGGTTGGTGAATTAAGTGATGAACAAAAAATTGATTATACTTTAGTTTTAAAAGGTCATTTAGCTTTAGGTGGAGCTATCTTTAAGGAAGGAACTAATGGTGGTATGCTGGATATGTTAGCTAGAAAACCATTATGGGAACATGGCCTTGATTATAAACATGGTACAGGTCATGGAGTTGGTCATTTCTTAAATGTTCATGAAGGCCCTCAAAGAATTGCTAATTCTGCAGTATGCAATTATCCATTTAAAAAAGGAATGATTACGTCTGATGAACCAGGTATCTATATTCCTAATAAATTTGGTATTCGTATTGAGAATTTAATGGTATGCTTAGATAAAGAAACAACAGAATATGGAAAATTTTTAAAATTTGATTTCTTAACTGTTGCGCCATACGAAAGAGAGGCAATTGTTAAAGAAATGTTAAATGAAGAAGAATTAACTTTATTAAATAATTATCATAAGCGTGTCTTTACTGAACTTGCTCCTTATCTAAATGATGATGAGAGAAAGTGGCTATTTGATGTCACTAGAGAAATCTAAGATAATTAAAATTATTAAATATACGATATCATCAATGGGATCGAGTGCTGTTGAATTAATCATCTTTCATTTGATGGTTACATTCATTGATTATGCGCATATTATCCTTATCGCAACTATTATTGGTCGTTTAATTGGTTCAATTATTAATTTTATTATCAATAAATATTGGTGCTTTAAAGTCTATAATAGAACCTTAATTCAATCGATTCTTTTTTCAATCCTATTTATCTTTAAATTATTTATGAGTTATTTTTTAGTAAATATGATTGTTGATAGATATGATCTTAATCCAACCTTAATTAAGATTCCAGTTGATATCTTCTTATTTTTCTTTGGTTATGTTATTCAAAATTTTGTAATATTTAGAAAGAAAGAAAAAGAAAATCAAGAATGAATTATTCATTCTTGATCTTTTTTTTGAATTTAAAATCGGGATGTTTCTTTAAGAATTTCATTAAAAACCATAAAATAATTAGGACTTCTAAGCCGACTCCTAATAAAAAGATGAGCCATAAAGAATCAAAATTAGTATAAATAGTAAGAGTTAAAAAGACACTAGTAATGATTCCCCAATTAATAGTAGATACACTAATACCTCTTAATATATCTTCATACCATAAAGCAGTAAAGACGGTTGCGATAATACCAACAACGGGAGTAATATAAATAAATACTAACCAATTATGGAATCCACTATTAGGCATAATGATTGTCAATAAAACAAAGACGATTATCGCAATGAATACCGCAATTCCACAAGATAGTAGTGGAACAAAAAGACGGGTAAATTTCTTATTATTACTCTTTTCAATTGGAGCAGGAATAATATCAGATTTTTGAGTCAAATCATTTAATTCAATTTGATAGAATTCCGCAATAATCATCAAGGTATAAGTATCAGGAATACTTTCGCCTCGTTCCCATTTAGATATAGCTTTATCAGAATAATTTAATCTATTAGCTAAATCTGCTTGAGTTAATTTATTGATTTTTCGATATTTTATTAAATTGTCAGCTACGATTTTCTTAAATTCTTCTTCATTAATCATATAATTATTATACTATATTTTGTAAAAAAAAGAAAACAAAAAGCGATTAAATTATATTGCAAATTAGTTTTAAAACTAACGAATTTATGATACAATATTATTCGAAAGCGAGGCTCATATGAATGAAGATAAAAGACCTCTTGGTTTTATGATTAATTATTTAGGCAAATCTTTTAAACGGGCTGTTAATGAAGAATGTCAAAAACATGGAATTAATGGAACCTATTCACAAATCATTATTCTTTTGATGAAGAATCCTCATGGAATAACTCAAAATTTCTTGTGTGATAAACTTCATTTATCTGCTCCTACTGTTAGTTTAACAATTAAGAATATGGAGAATGACGGATTAATTGTTCGTGAACAAGCAAAAGATGATTCGAGAAAACTCCTTGTTTATTTGAGTAATAAGGGGAAAGAAATGGATCAAATTATTGCAGATTGTTATCATACAGTTGAGATGAATATGGTTAAAGGGTTAAGAGAAGAAGAAATTGAAGAATTAAGAACTAAGTTAGATTTATTAATTAATAATTTAACGGAAGGAGAAAACTAAATGATTAAAGTTTTGCGGTATTTAAAACGTCATTGGCTAGCTGCAATTCTTGCGCCAGTATTTATGGCTATTGAGGTATCCATGGATATGCTTATTACTAAGCAGATGCAACAAATGATTGATATTGGTATTCCTTCAAAAGATCTTGAAGTAATTACACAAATTGGTTTATTAATGTTAGGCTTAGTTTTAATTGGTGTTATTGGTGGTATTCTAAGTGGTGTATTTGCTAATATTGCTAGCTGTAATTTTGCTAATGATTTAAGAAAAGATGTCTTTAATAAAATAATGAAATTATCATATGATCAAACAGATAAGTTCTCTACTGGTTCTTTAGTAACTAGAGTAACTAATGATATTACTCAATTACAAATGTTTGTAGCTATGATGATTAGAATGCTTATTAGAGCTTTAAGTATGTTTATCTTTGGTATTGTCTTTACATTATTAATTACTCCACGTTTGGGAATTATTCTTGCGGTAGTACTACCTTTAGAATTAATCTTAATGATTATTTTTATGAGAAAAGCTTTCCCAATCTTCTCAGTAATTCAAAGTAAGATTGATAATATCAATACTGTTGTTCATGAAAATGTATCTGGTGCTAGAGTAGTTAAAGCCTTTGGTAAAGAAGAATATGAAGATGGAAGATTTGAAGTAGTTAATAATGAACATTTAGCATTATTATTAAAAATTAATACCTTCTTTGCAATCCTTATTCCAATCTTTATGATCTTTGTATATGGTGCTCAAAATGTAATTATACTTATGGGTGGAAGATCAATCTTTAGTGCATATGAGGCTGGAGTAACTCCAGAAATAACTATTGGTCAAATTACGCAAGCAACTACTTATATTACAATGATTTGTTTTGCGTTAATCCAAGTAGGAATGATTCTTACAAATGTTGCAAGAGCTGTAGCTTCTGCAAGACGTATTAATGAAGTTCTTGATTGTGAATTAGAAATTGCCGATGGCAATTTAGATATTAATGAAATTAAAGAGACTGGTACAATTGAATTTAAGAATGTGTCATTCAAATATCCTGGAGCTAATGGTAATGTTCTCACATCTCTTTCTTTTAAAATTAATAAAGGAGAAAGCGTTGCGATAGTTGGTGCAACAGGTTCTGGTAAAACAAGTCTAATTAATTTAATTCCTCGTTTTTATGAAGCAACTGAAGGTGAAGTTATAGTTGATGGACATAATGTTAAAGAATTCAAACAAGAAGAATTGAGAAATAAGATTAGTATTGCTCTTCAAAAGTCGGAATTATTCGCTGGAACAATTAAAGAAAATATCCTTTGGGGAAAGCTTGATGCTACTGATGAAGAGGTAGCTGAAGCTGCAAGAATTGCACAAGCTGAAGAATTTATCTTATCTAAAGAAAATAAATTTGAAGAATATGTTGAAGAAAAAGGTACATCATTATCTGGTGGTCAAAAACAAAGATTATCAATTGCCAGAGCAATTGTTAAAAAACCAGAAATTTTAATCTTTGATGATTCTACTAGTGCCCTAGATTTAGTAACTGAAGCAAAGCTTTATAAAGCAATGCATGAAAGCATCAGTGATGTAACTAAAATCATTGTAGCGCAAAGAATCGCAACAGCTCGTCATGCGGATAAGATTATTGTTCTTGATTATGGTCAAATCGTTGCCTTTGACACTCATGAAAAACTACTTGAGAGTTGTAGTGTTTATCAAGACATCTATAATTCTCAATTAAAGAGAGAAGGTGTTTTTGATGGCCAATAATAAAGATAAATTTATGACTCGTCGTGTTGATGAAGAAAAATTAAATAAAATGAATCAAAATCAACGTGGTGGTGGACCTGCTCGAAGATTTGGTAATGCTCAAGAAAAACCAAAGAATGCGAGACAAACAATTAAACGCTTATTTAAGTATATTAGCTCTTCAAGAATCTTATTTGCAATATTAATAATTATTGTTATTGTTTATTCAGTACTTGGCTTTTTACTTAATGTTGTAACTAAGAATACCGCAACAGCTCTAGGTGAATATAATTTTAAAACTAATACTTGGGGTGTTCTTAATGAAAATACTGGATTAATTGAAAGATTACCAGATCATGAAGCTTTTAAATTTTGGTTTATAGCTGGCATTATCATTATTCTATCTTACTGTATTCTTCAATTCTTTGTATCATATCTTGGCGCGCAAATATCAATTCGTATGACTAAAAAGATGCGTAAGGATTTATTTAAGAAGATTGTATATTTACCAATTAAATATACTGATACTCATCCTCATGGAGATATCATGTCAAGATTTACTAATGATGTTGATAATGTAACTAATGCAGTATCGCAAACTATTTCATCATTAATATCTGGTATTCTTACATTAGTTGGTTGTTTAGTCTTAATGGTTTATTATTCACCGTTATTATTAGTAGTATCACTAGTAAGCTTGTTATTAACAGTTTTATTTACTCTTTTTATGAGTAAATTTATGCGACCACTATATCGTGAACAACAAAAGGTATTAGGTTTATTAAATAGTCAAGCTGAAGAAAATATTACTGGTTGTAAAACAGTTATTGCATATAATCATCAAGAAATAGCCGAAGATGAATTTAATTATTATTCAGAAAAATTAAGAAAAACTGCTATTAAAGCAAATATTCTTGGTGGAAGTATGGGACCAGTAATGAATTTTATTGGTAATGTAGGATTCTTCCTAATCTGTATTTTTGGTGCAATCTTCATTTCTAAAGGTATTGGTGGATCAATTAATGGAGAACCATTAACTATTGCGGTTGTAATTGTATATTTAAATCTTGCTCGTCAATTCACTAGACCAATTAATGAAATAGCTCAATTATATTCACAAATCTTAAATGCTTTAGCTGGTGGCGAGAGAGTATTTAATGTTTTGGATGAACAAGTTGAAGATTTCAGCAAGAAGGTTGATTTTGATTATCAAAACACTAAAGGTTATATTGAATTTGAACATGTTAATTTCTCTTATGTTGAAGGAAAACCAGTCTTAAAAGATTTTACTGTTGATGTAAGAAGTGGACATGAAGTAGCACTTGTTGGCGCAACTGGTTCTGGTAAAACTACTATTGTTAATTTATTACTTCGTTTTTATGATGTTGATAGTGGTACTATTAAGATAGATGGTATTAATATTGCAGATATGAGTAAAAAAGAATTAAGAGAAGCAATATGTATTGTATTACAAGATTCGGTATTATTTGGTGATACCATTGAAAAGAATGTTAAATATGGTCGACCTGATGCAACTCAAGAAGAATATGAAAATGCCTTAAAGATGGCTCACTGTTATAGTTTCGTAAATCGTCTACCTGATAAAGATCAAACTGTTTTATCAGAAGGTGCAACTAATATTAGTCAAGGTCAAAGACAATTATTAACGATTGCGAGAGCAATTCTTGCGGATCCGAAAATTCTAATTCTTGATGAAGCAACATCTTCAGTTGATACAAGAACAGAAAAAAAGATTCAAGATGCAATGGTTAATTTAATGAAGAATCGTACTTCAATTATCATTGCTCACCGTTTATCAACTATTCAAGATGCAGACTTTATAGTGGTACTTGATCAAGGTCATGTTGTTGAGATGGGTAACCATCAAGAACTACTTGATTTAGGTGGAATTTATAATAAATTATACATGACTCAATTCTCTGGATTAAATACTTAAAAAAAATAAAAGTTCACATATTTTTATGAAATGATAAAATATTAGTAGACACAAAAAAAGTCTACTAATATTTTTATTTTGTTATAATATTATTGAAGGTGAT
>ONHH01000093.1 GCA_900317575.1 uncultured Bacillota bacterium
AAAGTAAAGAAGATTATTGGTTATACATCATGGTATAATCATTATCAAAATATCAATGAAACAATTATCTATAATGCTTTAAAGGGAATGGATTCATCAACTTATAATCTATTCCAAATCGATGATGGTTATGAAACATATGTCGGTGACTGGTTAGATGTTGATCCAGTTAAATTTCCGGCAGGTTTAAAAGAAATCGTTGATGATGTTCATGCTAAAGGATTAATGGCCGGTATTTGGCTTGCGCCATTCGTTGCGGAAGAAAAAAGTAAATTATTTAAAGAGCATCCGGAATTCATAAAACGTGATGAAAAAGGAAAGATGATTAAAGCTGGTGGAAACTGGAGTGGATTCTATCCACTAGATCTAGAAAGAGAAGATGTTAAAGCTTATATTAGAAAATGTCTTGAACATTACATGAATATGGGATTTGATTTCTTTAAATTAGATTTTCTTTATGCATGTAATTTAGGACCATCAAATTTAACTAGAGCTGAAAGATCACAGCAAAGTTATGCTTTCTTAAGAGAAACTCTCAAAAATCGCCTTATTTTAGGCTGTGGTGCGATTATAAGTAATTCATATAAGAATTTTGATTATCTTCGTATTGGACCAGATGTTAGCTTAAAATTTGATGATACCTTCATTATGCGCTTGATGCACCGTGAAAGAATATCAACAAAAGTAACAATTCAAAATACCATCTTTAGAAGCATGTTTGATGGTTTCTTATTTGGAAATGATCCCGATGTCTTCTTACTTAGAGATGATAATATCAAATTAAATAAAAAACAAAAAGAATCATTAATTATTATTAATGCTATCTTTGGAAGCTTACTAATGACTAGTGATAATATCTCTGAATATGATGAAGAAAAGAAAGCACTTCTTGCAAGAGCAATCAATATCTTCACTAACGCTACTGATAAATTCTTCCAAAAGACGAGTAATAACCGTATTCTAATCAGATATCGTATTGATGGAGAATTAGTAAAATTAAAATATAATAGTAAAAAAGGAGTTCTAATATATGGACAAAAGCTCGATAATATTTGGTAATCCAATTCCCAATAAAACCATTAAGAAAGCTAATAAAAGTAAAAAGAAATATATCAAAGCCTTTGGTGATGATACAAATGTAGATTATTATTTAAAACCTGTACCTATTGATACTTTAGATTTTATTTCTACATCTAATTTAGTTTTATCAGATCATGAAGAAACATTACCAGGAAAACCTTTAATTGTTGGAAATATTAGAATGGGCTTTGGCCATTATCGAATCAGTATTGCTATAGCATCTTGTGCTAAAGCTTTAGGATATGATCCATATTGGTTAGATCTTGCAAGCCTTGATACGACTGGATCAAAGATGATTAGAAAACAAAATAATATGTATTCTCTAGCATCTCGTATCAGTCAAAAATCTAAATTATTTAATAAGATTATCTGGGAACCATTAAATAGTGAAGGCTTTAAGAAAATCACTTATAATGCGGTAGATCAAAAGAATTCTGAATTATTAGCACCAATCTTTAAACATCTAGATAAAGTTATCCCTTATGTTGCAACTCATGTATGGCCATCTCAAGGAGCAATTCATGGAGGAATGAAACATGTAGTTAACGCAATACCCGATAACTGGGCTATGGGACTACATCTATCTGAAGGAGCAATCCATGTAGTTCAAACTCCATTTGCATATCTTGGATATAAAACTTTAAATGGTTTTGCTAAAAAGCCATTAAAAGGGTTACCAGCAAGTGACCTTAAAATGGTAGGCTGTTATATCGATCATGAATTATTAGTTAATCTAAAAGAAGATAATGAATTAAGAATTAAAAGATTACAAAATGATCATATGCGTATCTTATTAACAGTTGGTGGAGCTGGTGCTGGTGGTGATATGTTTACCGCAATGATTAAACACTTACTTCCTTTAGTTAAAGAAGGTAGAGTATCCTTATTCATTAATTTTGGTGATCATCTAACAGTATATGAAAAGATGAAGAAAGAAATTAAAGATTTTAATCCAATTTGTTTCTTTGATGAATATGATAAATTTAAAGAACTAGTAAATAATCTTCGAACAAATGATAATAAAGGAATATATGCTATATATAATAAGGATATCTTTAAAGCTGTTTATTCAACTAATCTCATTATGAAAGAATGTGATCTATTGATCACTAAACCAGGAGAACTTGCATATTATCCAATTCCTAAATTATTTATGAAACATATTGGTGGCCATGAAGTATATGGCGCAATCCACTCTCAAGAATTTGGTGATTCTACATTTGAATGTCCAACTAAAGAATCTATCTGTAATATGTTAGATCGTTTAATTGATGATAAAGAAATCATGTATGAATTAATTAAGAATATCAATAAATTAAATGATGAACATTATTATGATGGAGCTTACAAAGCTGTAAAGCTTGCGGCAGGAACATATGAAGAATAATTTTAAAGATATCTTTCATCATGAATATGAAAGTCATTATCTTTCTCCCGCAAGAATTAATCTCATTGGTGAACATATCGATTATAATGGAGGAAAAGTCCTTCCAGCCGCCATCTCTTTAAATATTGAAGCTTGGGTAAGAAAGAATGATGAACATGTTTTTCGTTTCTATTCTTCAAACATGCCCAAAATCTATATCCATGAATTAGATAATATTAAATATGATAAAGAAAATGATTGGACTAATTATCCTTTAGGAATGATTCATACCTTAAGAAATAATGGATATATTATTGATCAAGGTTTAGATATTTTCTATTCTTCAACTATTCCTACCGCATCCGGTCTTTCATCATCTGCATCCTTACTAGATCTTACTGCATGTATTCTAAATAATGAATTTAATTTAGGATTATCAAGAGAAGAAATAGCATTATATGCTAAAGAATCAGAAAATAAATTTAATGGTCTAGCATGTGGAATAATGGATCAAGCAGCAATATCTTTAGGTAAGAAGAATCATGCGGTATTAATCGATACATCTAAATTTGATTTTAATAATCAAGAATATGAATATCATAATATCAATTTAAATGATTATACCTTTGTTGTAATGTCGACTAATAAACCAAGAAAATTAGTAGAATCTAAATATAATGAAAGAGTTGATGAATGTAATCTCGCATTGAAACTAATTAATGATTATTATCATTTAAATTATCATAATCTATGTGAAATAGAATTAAACAAATTAGATGAAATAAAATCATTTCTTCCTTCTTTATTATATAAGAGAGTAAAACATGTTCTAACGGAAAATAAAAGAGTCTATGATTTTATTGATTCATTAAAGAATAATGATATTATTAATTTAGGTAAAATTCTTAATGAATCAGATCTATCTTTAAAAAATGATTATGAAGTAACTGGACTTCATCTAGATACTCTAACTCAAGCATCAAGACTTCAACCATCTTGTATTGGATCAAGAATGACTGGAGCGGGATTTGGAGGATGCGCTATTGCGTTAATAAAGAAAGATCAATTTGAAGATTTTAAAAATAAGGTAATAGATATATATCAAAATAAGACCAATATCGTTCCTTCAATCTATGAAGTAGATATTGTTGATGGAGTAAGAAAATTATGATTAATGATTTAATAAGAAGTTTAGTTGATTATGGTATTAATAATGAATTAATAACTAAAGACGATGAAATATATGTAATCAATCGTATCTTAAAATTATTACAACTAGATAGTTATGAAGAAGGTACTAATCTTGGATTATCTTTTGATAATCTTTTGGATGAATTTATTAATTATGCAGTTGATAATAATTTAATCAATGATACTCAAAATTCAAAAGATGAATTTGACACTGAACTTATGAATCTCTTTGTTGAAAGACCATCTAATGTCTTAAGCAAATTTAATTATTATTATATTATTAATAAGGAAAAGGCAACTAATTATTTCTATAATCTATCAGTTAAATCTAATTATGTAAGAAGTGGTAGAATTAAAAAAGATATCAAATGGGAAACAATGACTGAATATGGTAAATTAGTTATAACTATTAATATGTCAAAACCGGAAAAAGATCCCAAAGATATTGCGGCAGCACTAAATGCTAAATCGTCAAGCTATCCTAAATGTTTATTATGTAAAGAAAATGAAGGATATCAAGGAAGAATCAATCATCCAGCAAGAGCAAATATTCGTTTAATTCCTTTAATTTTAAATAATCATCAGTATTTTATGCAATATTCACCATATGCATATTTTAATGAACATTGTATTATTTTAGATAGTGATCATGTACCAATGGTAATTAATCAAGATACATTTAATGCCTTAATTGATTTTGTGGATTATCTTCCTCATTATATGATTGGATCTAATGCGGATTTACCAATTGTTGGTGGCTCTATTCTTACTCATAATCATTTTCAAGGTGGTAGATATAATTTCCCAATCTTTGATAGTGAAGTACTATATAATATAAAGAAAAGAGATTATGAATTAGAAATTCTTAAATGGCCTTTATCTACTATTAGAATTAAGACTAAAAAGAAAGATGTATTACTAGAACTATCTACATCGATTTTAAATAAATGGATTAATTATGATAATTTAAAATTAGATATAATTTCTCACACAAATGTTCGTCATAATACCATTACTCCAATATTAAGAAAGAAAGATGATATATATGAAATGTATCTCATTTTAAGAAATAATCGTACTACTGATGAATATCCAATGGGAATCTTCTATCAACATCCAGAATATCATAATATTAAGAAAGAAAATATTGGTCTCATTGAAGCAATCGGTCTTGCTATACTACCATCAAGATTAAAAAATGAATTAGCTATAATTAAAGATGCTATCTTAAATAAAGAAGATTATCATAATATTGATGAAATCAAAAAACAT
This sequence comes from uncultured Bacillota bacterium, assembly GCA_900317575.1. Taxonomy (GTDB): domain Bacteria; phylum Bacillota_I; class Bacilli_A; order ML615J-28; family CAG-313; genus UBA1737. The sequence continues at coordinate 4,910 of ONHH01000093.1, forward strand.
GCTGATTGGTTAGATAGAATGCCAAATCTCAATGAATTAGATAAAGATAATATTGATGATAAATTAAAAGAATATGTCGGTATTACTTTTAAAAATCTCCTTGAACATAGTGGTGTCTTTAAATTAAATGATGAAGGATTAAAAGCTTTTATTGAATTCATTAAGATATAGTAAATCACTTGATTTAAAGATTATAATTTGCTATAATGTATGAGCAAAATAAAAAACTTACTATGATTATATGTTAATCATGGCGGAAGGAGAAAAAAATGAAGCCAGGAATTCATCCAAATTATCAAAAAGTTACTGTAACTTGTATCTCATGTGGTGCTACATTTGAATCTGGTTCTACTAAAGGAGAAATCCGTGTAGATACATGTTCTAATTGTCATCCATTCTATACAGGAGAACAAAAATTTGCAGTAGCAGCAGGTAGAGTTGACCGTTTCAATAAGCGTCTAGCTGCATCAAAGAAAAACTAATATAATAAATGAAATGCATTTCTTTCTAGAAATGCATTTTTTATTTTAATTAATAATTATTGAAAAAAAACTTATAATAGGTTATAATATAATTAGAAAATAAGGAGATAAATAAATGAATTCAGAAAATAAAATTAAATTATTATTATTAATGCAGATGTTACTAGTTATCTTACAATTAATAATATCAATCTATTTATTAGTATTTGTAATATCATATAAATTAGGTGGATGGATGATAGCATCATACATTTTTATTACCTTATCGGTTATCGCAATAATATTATATAGTATTATTGGTTATAAGAAAGAGGCTATGTCATATAAGCTTGCAATAGTTCCTTTTATGATGGCAGTCTTTGTTAATATCTTACTTCCTAATCGGGTTGTATTTCAGGTAGCTATACTTACAATCTTATTTGCGTTATTATTAGTTTTTATTGTTAAATTAGATGATAATAAATTTGCAAGAATGATATCTTTATTATTAGTAGTTATTGCGTTATCATTTTCTGTATATTCAGCAATTACAGCTGATACACAGTTTTTAGGAGCTATTGATGCTAAATGGCCAACATATGTTGCAATGTATTTATCAATCTTTATTCCTACAGTAATGACAGGAACTATCGCTTTAACTTATAAATTAAGAAAAGAAAGAGAATAAAATATGGAAAAATATGTAATTGAATTATTTGATTTTATTAAAGCATGTCCATCTCCATATCATGCAGTTGAACAAATCAAATATATATTAAATAATTTTAAATATGAAGAATTAAAAGAAAGTGATGAATGGACAATAAAACCTAATTCTAAATATTATGTAATTCGTGATAACGCATCATTAATTACCTTTAAAACTCCTAAGGAATTTAATTATGGTTTTAATATTGTTTGTTCTCATCTAGATTCACCTTGCTTCAAACTAAAACCTGATTTTACAATGGTAGAACCTAATTATAAAAGATTAAATGTTGAAGGCTATGGGGGAATGTTAAAGAATACTTGGTTTGATAAACCCTTAGGTATTGCGGGAAGAGTAATGGTTAGAACTAATGAAGGAATTGTTGAAAGATTAGTCAATATTTCCCAACATTCTTTAATTATTCCATCGCTTGCGCCACATCTTCAAAAAGGTGGAGCAGTAGATATTAATATGCAAAATGATCTATTACCTATTATTGGTTTAAAAGATACTAAGAAGACCTTAATGGATCAATTAAATAAACTTGTTATCTTTGAAGAAACAGAAGAAATATTATCTCATGATCTTTTCTTATATAATAAGGATGAACCAACAACTGTTGGACTTGAAAGTGAAATGATAGCATCTCCTAAATTAGATGATTTAGAATGTGTATTTTCTTCTCTTGAAGCATATCTTGAATCAAATAATAATGATAATTTTAATGTTTGCGCAATCTTTGATAATGAAGAAGTAGGATCTTCATCTAATCATGCTGCTAAATCTACTTTCTTGACTGATACATTAGAAAGAATCTGTGAAAATCTTAATTTAAATAAATATCAAATGTATGCTAAGAGCATGTTAGTATCAGCTGATAATGCTCATGCAGTTCATCCTGCTCATCCAGAAAAGAGCGATCCAACTAATAAAACATATCTAAATGAAGGAATTGTTTTAAAATATCATTCAGGTCTTGCATATACAACCGAAGCTATTTCTGCATCGATCTTTAAAGCTATTCTTGATAATAATAATATTCCACATCAAGAATATACTAATAGATCAGATATGTTAGGAGGTTCTACTTTAGGACACTTGCAACTAGAAAAATTATCAATTGTTTCTGTAGATATTGGTCTTGCACAACTTGCTATGCATTCTAATTATGAATTAGCTGGTGCTAAGGATATTTATTATATGGTTAAAGGTTTAAAATCATTCTATGAAACTAATCTTAAATTTGATGGAAAATTAATATATCTTAATTAGGAGGAAACATGAAGAGAATTATATATATAACATTAATTATATCTTTAATATTTGTTAATATCTTTATCATGTCTTGTAAGAAGGATGATAAAGAAAATAATGAAGGTAGTGAACCTAATACTCCAATTGTTGATGATTCAACAAAAGAAGATGATAAAGCTGTAAGTGATGCGGAAGCATATATTTTAGCTAATACTCCTACAACTATGATTGAATCAACCGATTTAATTAAAGAATATGAAAAGGATAAAGAAGTAAAAATCTCATGGAAATATAATACTAGTAATATTACTAAAGTATCAAGAGATTCTAAGAAAATTGTTGAAAGAGTAATATCATATCACATTGAAAAGAATTCATCAGTTAAAGAAGGAAATATCACTGTAACAGTATATCCTAAGAGTTTAACGGCTATCGCAAATTCTTTTATTTCTCAAGTTCCAACGGAACTATGGGAAAGTATCGATTATCTAACTATGACATATCTTAATATTTATCAAGTAACTTGGACTAGTAGTGATACTGATGTCTTAGATAATAATGGTATATATTATCGTCCAACTGTTGATACAAATATTACTATTAGCTATAAAGTATCCTTAATTAATGATAGTAGTGTCTTTCAAGAAGGATCATTTGAAATTACAGTTAAATCTTATTCTGATCAAGAAAAAGTAGAATTAGTAAGTGCTTGGTTAAGTAATGAAGTAGTTAATGAACTTGCGGTATCATCTGATCTTACTTTACCAAAGGTTGATCCATTATATGGCGTAGAATTAACATGGACTACATCTAATAGTGATATAGTTGATACTGAAGGTAAGATTACTAGATATGTCTATGATAGGTATGCCGAAATTAATTGTGTTGTTCAAGTAGGTAATTTCAGAAAAGATCTAACATATTGGATTAAGGTTCTTGCTTTAGATATAGAAGGTATGACTACTGAACAAATATTAGATAATTTCATTAAAGGTATTGCGGTAACATCATTAAAGCATGTAGGCTTTAATATCAATAGTGGTTATTCTAATATCACTCAAAGTTTTAATGTATTATCATTCTTTAGTAATGAATGGATACCAAAGATTGAACATTTTGCTCCAGTAGGTAATTCTAATAGACCAGGAACAATTAAGAATAAAGTATTTATTTGTGTTCATGATACAGCTAATAATTCAGAAGGTGCAACTGCCCTAATGCATGCTAAATATGTAGATGGTGGTGGAGGTGGAACAAGCTTCCAATATTGTGTAGGTAATGATGGTATTTATAATCTAATTCCTGATAATGAAGTAGCATATCATGCAGGTGATGGAACTAAATATGATTTCAAATTATATGATACTGGAGTTAAAGCAACTTCTACTAAATGTAATATGGGAATTAGTGAAGATGGATATTTTACTTTTAATGGTAAGAAGAGTAAAATAAAAATACCAGCAGATACAGAAATTCCTCGTATTTGTGAAGCTGGATTATATTATGAAATTGGTACTAATGGAAATTATTGGTTAAATGAAAATTATTACAATGATACATATGGAGCTATTTCTAATCGCGGTGGTAATAATAATTCAATAGGTATTGAAACATGTGTAAATGCTGGTAGTGATTATTATATTACATATATGTATAATGCAAATAATGTAGCCAGATTATGTACAGAACATAATATCAGTGTTGATAATGTATTACAACATAATAATTTCTCTAATAAACCATGTCCTAATGCAATTCGTCAAACAGGTATGTGGCAACCATTTAGAGATTATGTATCACAAATAGTCTTTGGTATGAAGACATTTAAAGGCCTAACATTTGAATATCATTCACAAACTGATATCTTAAATGATCAAGGTTATATTAAGAGAGTTATTGGTAACGCAACCGAAGTTAAATACGAAATTATCGTAAAAGATAGTCTAGATAATGTATTACATCAAAAGATATATACAACATCTTTAATAAAGAAATAAATAAAAATATTAAAATATGTTGACAATGTATTGACAAACGCAACATAGTGTGATACAATATTAATTGTAAATAGGAGGATTAAAAAATGGCTAATATTAATGTAAGAATTGATGATAATGTTAAAGAAAATGCTGAAGCAATTTTTAAGAGTCTTGGTATAACACCAACCGTTGCTATAAGTCTTTTTTATAATCAAGTAATTAGAACAAATAGTATTCCATTTGAATTAAAAGCTAATATTCCAAATGAAGTAACTCTTTCTGCAATTAATGAAGTAGAAGAAATGGAAAAGAATCCTGATAAGTACAAAGGCTATGAAGATATAAGTAGTTTAATGGAGGATCTACTTAAGTGATTTATATAATCAAAAAAACTAATCAATTTAAACAAGATTTTAAATTATGTATTAAAAGAGGTCTTGACACAGAGGAATTTATTAAGGTATTAACTATACTACAAAATGGACTCGTTTTACCGGAAAAATATAAAGACCATCCTTTACAGCCTTCTAAAGATTTTAAGGATTGTAGAGAATTACATATTGAACCAGATTGGCTTCTTGTTTATAAATATTCTGATAAGAATCTAATACTATATTTAGTAAGAACAGATTCTCACTCAGATTTATATAAATAAAAATTTATATATTTTACACAAAATACACTTACTATTAATTATAGTAAGTGTATTGTTTTTATTATTATATAAGAAATAATTAATTAATAATTTTAAAACATCTATTAAATTAGTGATATTATGTATATCAAAAATTGATAAAAATATGTTATAATATAGATATGGATAAAACATTAGTAATGAAAATATTAGATCAAAAGAAAATTAAATATATTCCTCATCATTATGTATCTGTTAAATTAGATGCTGTGACTTGCGCGAAAGAAATTGGTAAAGATGTTAATCAAGTATTTAAGACATTAGTAACAAAAGGATTAAAGAATTATTATTGTTTTATGATTCCATCGATCAATGAACTCGATTTAAAGAAAGTTGCCAAGTTAGTTAATGAAAAGAAAATCGAAATGATTCCTCAAAAAGATTTAGAAGATCTAACTGGCTATGTTCATGGTGGATGTAGTCCTATTGGCATGAAAAAACATTTTCCTACATATATCAATTCAAGCTGTTTAAATTATGATACAATTTGTTATTCAGCAGGGAAAGTAGGTTATCAAGTTGAAACAAGTCCTTTTGATCTCATGAAATTAATGAATATTAAAAGTGCTGATTTAATTAAAGAAGAAGGAAATTAATATGGAAAAATTAGAACTAACTGTCGATTTTAAAACTACTAGTGGTATGTTTGATAAAGATGTTTATATCAAACCATATGCGGTACTCGATTTATGTCAATCAATTGCGGGGCGTCATGCGTATAATTTAGGTTTTGGTGCAGATAAATTATTGGAAGATAATTTAGGATGGATTACAGCACGCCAAACATTTGAATTTTATCAAACACCATTCTTATTTGATACAATTAGAATTACAACATTCCCTCATCCACAAAATAAATTTGAATTTTATCGGGAATATGAAGCATATAATTTAAAAGGTGAAATCTTATTTAGAAGCTTATCTTTATGGGTAATCTTAGATTTTACTAATAACCGTTTATCAAGTAAACCAATTGATTTTAAAGGTGAATTTAGAGAAGGTTCTTATTTTAAAGGTGTACCAAAGCCTAAAAATGCTAAGAATTTAGGAATTAAAATTGGTGAAAGAATTGTAGTTAAAGCCGATATAGATATGTATAATCATTTAAATAATGCTAAATACGCTGATATCATTTTTGATTTTGCAGGGTTAGATGCTAAAGAATATAGAAGCTTAACAATTAGTTATCAATCACAAGCATTATTAAATGATGTAATAGAAATATATAAATATCAAGAAGATAATATGATATATATAACAGGAATAATTAATGATAAAATTTGCTTCACATCGGAAGTAAGGAAGAGAGGATAAAGATGAATTTTACTAATCTATCTAATACATTTACTATCTTTGGTAATTTTGCGGTATTCGATGAAGATAATATTGGTATTATTAATAAATTATTTAGTGATTGTAAAATCACTATTAATAATGAAAATAATCCCAATAATAAGAGTGGTAGATATATGCAAATCACCGATACTAATAAGCATATGACTATCTTTTTAAGACCTAATCGAATTGATGTACAATTACCAGGAACAGTACAAGAAAATAAAAAGAAATTAATCAATGATGCTAATGATATATATAAAGCCTTCTATCAAATGTTTGAAGGTAGCATGGCTACAAGAATTGCGGTAGTCGCATCAAGCTTTGTCTTTGATGATAACAATGAAGCCTTAAAGGAACTCGCAGAAAGAATTAATTTAATTAATGGTAATATGGCTGAAATTAGTTTAAGAATTAATTATTTAGATAATGTCTTGGATGAAAATATCAACATGGTATTAAATATTAATAATATTATGATTGGTGCATCTAATACTCCTAATGAAAGAAGAAGAGCTATAATGGCTACTTTTGATATCAATACAGCTAATAATTTCAATGATGAAAGATTTAATTTACATGAATTAGAACCATATTTTACTAAATTTTATGACATCTATTTACAAAAATTAAAAGATCTTTCGAATATCTAATTATTTGACATAATTTTTTTATTAGTATATAATGAAAAGACTTATTTATTTGTGAGGTATCTATGAAAAAGACATTCATAAGAAACTTTTTTCTCGTAATAATCTTAGTTGGAGTACTCGTTTTAGTATGTACTTTTTCTTATTCATACATCTCTAATCAGATTATTACCGATAATATTAACAGTAATTTAAAGAAGATAATTTCTACTTCAACTATTAGTATTGAACAGCAATTCCAAATGGGCTATGATCGACTAGGAAAGAAGATTAATGCCTATACTAAAGATGTTACTGGTGCTGATAATGTTGAAAGAGTTAATAATAAATTAGCTGTTTTAAATTCCCATCTTGATGAAATCTTATATCCATCTGGTTATGTTAGTGGTATTGGTGGATATGTAGAAGATGATGTTAA
>ONHH01000033.1 GCA_900317575.1 uncultured Bacillota bacterium
AATTTTATGATTTAAATAAAGTAGCCTTTATTGAAAAAGAAAATGATGAAATTTTATCTTTCTTTACAGAATTAAAGAGTCATGTAGTACTTCCAAATAAAGAAAAATTATTAGAACGTCCTAGTGGTAATTTATTATTATCTTTAAAGAAGAATAAAGATGTATTTGATTTAGAAAAGAATTTAGCTACTACCCATTATATTTATGGGGTCTTTAATTCGCAAATTGTTTATGGTAATACATCATTTAATAAATTATTATCTAATCAAAGAAATCCGCTAAATTTAAGAAGAATTAGTGGAGAGAGAATCTTCATTAAATTAGATGATAAATATCAGCTTCTTTCAATGCCATCCCTTTATGAAATGGGATTGAATTTTGCAAGATGGATTTATAAGATCAATGATGATTATTTAATCATTGAAAATATTATGGCACTTAATGACAGTAAATGTAGTCTCTTTATTAAATCTAAATTAAATCGTTCATATGATTTTATTATCACTAATCATTTAACACTTAATCAAACTGAAAATGATCAAGATTTAAAAATAAAAATTAATGATGATGTAATTAGATTTGATTTTGATAAAAATTCATTATGTAAAGTAAAATATCCTGAAAAATATTTTATGATGAAATCTTGTTTTGATGATGCAGAATTAATTGCTAATAATATGTTAATTTTATCATATCAAAATCGAAAAGAATTAAGCATTACAATTAGAGGCTGTGATAAAAAAGATAAAGATTTAAATGAAGTAGAAAAGGATGAAATTAATAAATATTTAGATAATTATTCTAATTTATTAAACCATTTAAATATTAAAACAACTAATAAATATATTGATAGCTATAATTATTTGATGTATTGGTTAACTCATGATGCGTTAATCCATTATGTATCTCCACATGGTTTGGAACAATATAATGGAGCTGCTTGGGGAACAAGAGATGTTTGTCAAGGACCTTTTGAATTATTCAAATCTTTAAATGAACAAAAAGAGATGAAGAGAATCATTAGAACTGTTTATAGTCATCAATTTAAAGATTATTATAATTTCCCTCAATGGTTTATGTTTGATCGATTTATCAATATTTGTGATACATCTAGTCATGGTGATGTTATCTTATGGCCATTAAGAATGGTATCATTATATTTAGATCAAACTAATGATTTTTCCATTTTAAATGATTTAATCCCTTATTATGATAAATCAATCATGAATTTTAATACTGTTGATCCATTAATTATTCATATGAAGAATGCAGTTAAATATATTGAAAATAATTTCATTAAAGGAACTTACCTTTCTTGCTATGGCGGGGGAGATTGGGATGATACTTTACAACCTGCAAAAAAAGAATATAAAGAGAAGATGGTATCTGGTTGGACACCAGAATTAACATATGAAGTATTTAGAATGTTATCAAAATCACTAAAGAGATATGATAAAGAATTTAGTCTTCATTTAGATGAGTTAGCTAATAATATTCAAATTGATTTTAATAAATATATTGTTAAAGATGGTATTCCGGCTGGTTTCTTATTATTCGATGATCAAAAGATTGATTATATTATTCATCCAACTGATAAAAAAACTAAATTATCATATCGTCTCTTACCACTTCTTAGAGCTGGTTTAAGTGAAATAGTTGATCATGATACCGCCTTAAAATATCATCAATTAATTCTTGATTATCTACATCATCCAGATGGAGTAAGACTAATCGATAAACCAATTGAATATCATGGGGGAACTAATACTTATTTTCAAAGAGCAGAAACAGCATCAAATTTTGGTAGAGAAATAGGTATGATGTATTGTCATGCGCATATTAGATATTGTGAATTATTGAGACATTTAGGATTTAAGAATGAATTTTATAATGAATTCTTAAAAATTAATCCAATAATTATTAAAGATATTGTCCCTAATGCCGAATATAGACAACGTAATTCTTATTTTAGTAGTAGTGATGCTGCCTTTAATACAAGATATGAAGTCCAAGAACATTTCGATAAAATCAAGAATGGTGAAATAAAAGTTAAGGGTGGATGGCGAGTTTATTCATCAGGTTCAGGAATCTTTATGAATAATTTCATTAGAGGGTTTTTGGGCATTGAAATAATTAATAATAAGCTTGCGGTAAAACCAATGATTAATGAAGAAATGAAATTAAGTCTAACAGTCTTTAATAAGAAGATTATTATTAATTATCATATTGGTGAAGAAAAATTACTAATTAATAATAAAGAAATCACAAAGATTAATGAACAAGGTAAATTTATCATTAATAATAAATTAAATGATGGTGACATCATTGATATTTATAGTAGGTAATAACATGGATGATTTAATATACAAATTAATTAATGATGAAATAAAAGGGTGTTTTGATTATTTCTATTATGAATCAAATACCGATCTTTTAGGTTATGGATTAACTAAAGATAAATTATCATCTCTTACATCATCAATTGCATCTTGCGGCTTTGCGTTTTGCGCATATGTAATAGGCGTAGAAAGAAAATATATAACCTTTGATGAGGGATATGAAAGATGTAATAAGACCTTAGATACCTTAAATAAAATCAAAACTCATCATGGATTCTTCCCTCATTTTATTAATCCTATTAATTTAGAAAATAAAAGAAGTGAATATTCAACAATTGATACGACAATTTTATTATGTGGAGGAATTGTTGCGGGAGAATTTTTTAAAGGTGATGTTAAGAAAAAGATTGAAAAATTAATTAATGATTGCGATTGGTCATATTTCATGGAAGAAAGAGATGGTAAGCTTCAAATAAATATGGCATATAGCGATTATGTATGGACAAAAACTAATGGCTTCTGTCCAGCTACTTGGGATCAATATGCTGAACAATTAATGATGTATTTATTAATTGCGGGAAGAAGTGATATATCTAAAGATACAGCTTTAAGATTATTTAATGGTTTTACAAGACATACTGATACATATCATGGTAAAGAAGTAATTCATTGTTTTTCTAATCCATTATTTACTCATCAATTTAGCCATGCTTTCTTTCCATTTCAATTCTATTTAGATTCAAATGGCTATGATTGGTTTCAAAACAGTGTCGCCGCAACGCTATGCAATCGGGAATATTGTATATCAAGATCAAATTATTTTAAAACATATCATAAAAATTCTTGGGGCTTAACTGCCTTTCAAGGAAAGAATGGTTATA
>ONHH01000079.1 GCA_900317575.1 uncultured Bacillota bacterium
CTAATATTAAATTATATCCCTTCTGTCCAGAAGTAGCAGGTGGATTAAATATCCCTAGAGATCCTTGCGAAATAATTAATGATAAAATCATATCTAATAAAGGTAAAGATTGTACAATCAATTATCAAACAGGAGCATTAAAAGCATTAGAACTTGTCAAAAAAGAAAATATTAAAATTGCTATTCTTAAAGAAACTAGTCCTTCTTGTGGAAATAATGAAATTTATGATGGATCATTTAATCATATAATTATTAAAGGTAAGGGTCTTACTAATAAATTACTTAATGATAATGGTATTATTACCTTTAGTGAAAAAGAAATTGATCAAATAAAAGAATATTTAAAAAGATATTTATAGCATTTATTAATAAAATATTGTATAATAATAAGTGATAATTAAATTAGGAGATAATAATATGTATTTTTTAGCAAATGATACTAATCTTGTACCAATCTTTATTGCGTTAATCTGTATAACTGTTCCAGTTATTATTCTTGCTTTAATCATCTTTATTAAGATGATTGTTAAGAATATGAAAAAGATGAGAGCAGCTAAAGAAGAAGTAGATTATGAAATCTTATTTGGTGGCAAAGATAATATTGTTAGTATTGAAGTAGTTCTATCTAGAGTTAATGTTGAAGTAAAAGATGTTGATAAAGTTCAATTAGATGAATTGAAGAATCAAGGTATTGGTATTTTAATTAGTGGTAATATGGTTAAATGCTCTAATCAATCTTTTGCGGATAAGGTTAATAATTCTTTAAAGAAATAGATAATAAATTAAGGGAATAAAATATTTTTATTCCCTTTTTTAATTCAAAAATAAATCAAATAATTATTAAATATGTTATACTATATAAGAATAAGAGGTATTAAAATGATTGATTTTAAGAAAATATTAAATGAAAATAAAGAAGATGTAATTAAAACATTACAAGAATTAATTCAAATACCTTCAGTCTTAGATGAAAATAATAAAACTGAAGATGCTCCTTTTGGAAAAGAAGTAAGAAAAGCTCTAGATTATATGATGGCTAGAGCGAAAAAAGATGGTTTTGAAATATTACAAGATGGAGGTTATGCTGGTCATTTAGAATATGGTAATAAGAATGGTAAATTAATTGGTATCTTATGTCATTTAGATGTTGTACCAGTTGGACCTAATTGGACATATCCACCATTCTCTGCTCATATTACTGATGATAATAAGATGTATGGAAGAGGTTCTACTGATGATAAAGGACCAACAATGGCCGCTTATTTTGCGTTGAAATTTATTAAAGATGCTGGAATCAAATTAAAAAATAATGTTCGTATTATCTTTGGCTGTGATGAAGAAACTGGTTGGAGAGGAATTACTCATTATCTAAAACATTATCCAGCCCCAGATTTAGGATTTGTTCCAGATGCTGATTTCCCTTTGATATATGGAGAAAAAGGAAGAATGAGTTATGATTTATCGCTTCCTAGTTTTCAAGAAGATGATGTTTTAGTATCAATTAATGGCGGTGAAAGATATAATGTAGTATTAGAAGAAGTAACTGCTATTATTAAAAAAGATTTAAGAAAAGAATTTATTCAATTTGCTGAAAAAAATAAATTAGGATATGAAACTTCTATTTTAGATAATAATTATAAATTAGTCCTAAAAGGAGTTGCAAGTCATGCGATGGAACCAGAAAAAGGTATCAATGCTGGTACTTATATGTGCAATTTCTTAAAAGACTATACTAATAATAAGATGGTTCATTTTGTTAATGATTATTTACATCTCGATTATAATTGTCAAAAATTAGGTCTATATTATAATGACTATGAAATGGGACCAATTACTGATAATTTAGGAATTATGAATATCAGTAAAGATGAAGTAAGAGTAACTCTTGATTTAAGATATCCTGTTCGTTATGATAATGTTAAATTTGATGAAACATTAAGAGCTATAGCAGAAGAAAAAGGTCTAATTATTACGCATTCAACTAATAAAAATCCTCATTATGTAGATCCTAATGATGAACTTGTTACTAAATTATATGATGTTTATCTAAAACATACTAATGATTTTGAACATAAACCAATGACTATTGGTGGTGGTACTTACGCATCCACTCTACCTAAGGCAGTTGCTTTTGGAATGAATATGCCATATGAAGAAGAACTTGCTCATCAAAGAGATGAATATTTAAATCTAGAAACTTATTTTAAAGCAATTCTTATCTATGTAGACGCAATTTTAGCTCTTGGAGAAATCGATGCGTAGAAGAAATGTCCATAATGCGCATGAAAGATTATTAAATGCTGCCCCTTTAGTAGTTTTAGAACCTACAAGTTATAAAGGTAAATGGCAATCATTATTTGGTAATGATAACGAAATCCATCTAGAAATAGGAATGGGTAAAGGAAAATTTATCATTGAACTTGCAAGAAGAAATCCTAATATCAATTATCTAGGACTTGAAAAATATGAAAGTGTTTTAATTCAAGCTTGCGATAAATTAAAAGATAATTATCCAGCTAATCTTCATTTTATTTGTTTTGATGCTAATAATTTAAATGAATTATTTAAGGAAAAAGAAATCAAAAAATTATATCTTAATTTCTCTGATCCATGGCCTAAATCACGTCATGCTAAAAGAAGATTAACTAGTTCAATCTTTTTAAATCAATATAAAACCATAATTGATGGTGAAATTGAATTTAAAACGGATAATCGACCATTATTTGAATATAGTATAATTTCTTTAAATGATTTTCACGCAACATTTTTAGATTTATCTCTAGATCTACATTCTAGAGAAGAAGATATTATTACTACTGAATATGAAGATAAATTTAGCCAGAAAGGAGTAATCTATTTTATTAGATTTACATTATAATATGAAAGGTTTAATGTTAATTAAAGAAAATTTTGAATTGTGTGAAGCATTAATTACTATTGATTTACTTCGTAGAGCTGATATTGTTATTGATACAATATCTTTAAATGATGAATTAAGAGTAATGAGCCAAAGCAATGTTGAAATTAAATGTGATCATTTATTAAAAGATATTGATTTAAATGATTATAGTTTTTTAATTATTCCTGGTGGCAAAGCAGTATTTAATTATCATATCAATAGTGATGTAACAATGGGAATAATTAAACATTTTAATAATCATAAACAATTAATTGCTTGTATATGTGCTGCTCCAATGGTATTAGGTAAGATGGGCTTACTAGATAATAAACCATTTGTATGTTATCCTGGATGTGAAACAGGTATTAATGGTAAATATCAAAAGAATAAAAAAGTAGTAATTAATGAAAATATAATTACTTCTAAAGGAATGGGAACAACTTTTGAATTTGCACAAGCTATTATAACTTATGTAAAAGATCAAGAGACTGCTAAAAAAGTAATTAATAGTGTTTATTACGGATAAATAATTATTTAGCATAACTTTTGCAAAAACAGATTAAATATGATATAATATTCTAGCTTGATATTGAAAAATATCAACCTTGCTTCAGAAAATGAAGCCAATAGACCATAAGGAGGTGGAAAGAATGAAAAAGTATGAAGTTATGTACATCATTCGCCCAAGCGTTGAAGAAGATGCGAGAAAAGCATTAATTGAAGAAATTAATAATGTTTTCTCTAACAATGGTTCAACAGTCACTGAAGTAAAAGAATGGGGACTAAGAGAACTAGCTTATGAAATCGACAAAGAAACAAAGGGTTATTATGTACTTCTTAATGTTGAAGCAACAGTAGAAGCAGTAAATGAATTTACTCGTGTTGCAAACATTAATGAATCAGTTATCAGACACATCGTTGTCGCACTATAATTTAAGGAGGTATTTATGAACCGAGTTACTTTAGTCGGAAGAATAACTAGAGATCCTGAATTAAGACAATCAGCTACAGGTGTTCCTTACACAAGCTTTAGCATTGCTGTAAATCGCCAAGCACCTAATCAACAAGGTGAAAGACAAGCTGATTTTATCAATTGTGTTGCTTTCAATAAGCAAGCAGAAAATCTTACCCGTTTTGTTCGTAAAGGTGGGTTAATTGCTGTTGATGGTAAGTTACAAACAAGTAGTTATCCAGCACAAGATGGAACAACTAGAACCAGAACTGATGTTGTATGTGATTCGATTACTTTCTTAAGTAGTCCTCAAGCAAATCAACAACCTGCGTTCAATGATTTCCAATATCAAGATAATTACAATCAAACACCTAATTATCAACAACAAATGAACAATAATCAACAATCATACAATAGAAATTACAATTCTAATCAACAAAGCTATAATCAAAATTCTAATTACAACAACAATTATAATCAAGGAAATAATAATTATAATCCAAGTTATAATCCTAACAATACTAATAATAACATGAATAATAATTATAATCCAAACAATAATTATAATCCTAATCCAGTTAATGAAAATAATAAAATGGATGTTGAAGAACAAGAAGAAAAAGAAGATAGCTATGATGAAATAGAAAAGCAATATGATATTTCTAATGATGATTTACCATTTTAGGAGGAAATTATGCCAGTATATAAGAGAAGAAAAAAGACTTGCTATTTCACAGAAAATAAGATTGAAAAGATTGATTGGAAAGATGCAGACTTATTAAAGAGATTCATTTCTGATCGTGGAAAAATCTTACCTCGTCGTGTTACAGGTACAAAAGCTATATATCAAAGAGAATTAGCTATTGCAATCAAAAGAGCTCGTCATATGGCTTTATTACCATTTGTAAGAGA
>ONHH01000028.1 GCA_900317575.1 uncultured Bacillota bacterium
ATCTTTTCACCATTTAAAATAAGATAATGTTTATATGTTGATGGATCTATAAAATTATCCATTACTATTTCTAATTTATTTTCAATCGTTTCAAATCTTTTATCATATGTTGCAAATTTTGATTCAATGTATGAATTAGTATTTAACAACAAATTATTAGATTCAATGATAAAATCTTTCATTTGTTTAAAGGCTCTTACTAATGCAAGGCTTTGTTTAGTTGCTAAATCGCCTTTTAGTACTGTCATAAGCATATAAATACCTTGTTCAGTAAAAGCATATGGAGGATATTTTATATTATGTCCCCTTTTATCATCATCAAATTTTTTGGTAACAATTTGTGACCTTGAAATAGTATCAGTTTCTTCTTTTGAAAGTTTGAACATTAAATCTTCAGGGAATTTATCAATATTTCTTTTAACTTGTTGATTAAATGCTTTTGTCGTATATCCGTATATTTTAGCAAGTTCAAAATCAAGCATTACTTTTTCACCACGAACAATATAAATCATTGATTCAATAGTTTCATTATTCAATTCAGGTACTATTATTTCATTATCTGACACAGACTTCACCGCCTTCATAAAAGATACTAAAAGTTTATCATATTTAATTTTTAATTACGATATATTTAGTAATAATATTATCGACATATTTTTTAAAATTATTTTTAGGAAATCACTCGCTTTACTAAAGAATTAAATAAGAATGATATAAAAAAGCACCTTTGATGTTATCTTAGGTGCATTTAAACTATCTAATACTCGTTGAAACGTTTGAGAAGGTCTTCCATATTTATTTTTCAACTATTCTCACGTTATATAAGGATTCACTTCTATTTCATTTAATATCAAGCGTTCTAGTTTGGTTAATTTTATTGTGATATTTTTGTACATGTGCAAATAATGCACACGTTGAATCATCAAATTCTTTTTCTATAGTTAGTTCATATTCATCTTTAAAACTATTAGGCATAATATCAACTCACAACAACATTATGTCATTTTCACCACGAAAATGCAAGAGTAACATAAAAAAATGTCGAGTACAAATCTTAAAAAAATTATAAAGCGCAATAATAGAGCTCATATGACTCTAAAATGATGCAATATTTCTTCTAATATTTTAAATAAATGACTTAGTTATGCGGTTTTAATCTCTATAAAATGAAAAAAGGCCTGATACAGTATTGCATCAAACCTATTGTTCTTTAATGGTGGATATGGTGGGATTTGAACCCACGTGTTAACAGAATCTTTATCAAGTTTCTACATGTTTAGTATAATTTATAGATTCGATTATTAAAGTAAATTAACAAAACCTTAATAATTATAGCTTAATTCTTGTTGATATAGTCAGCAGTTATATCAATAAAGTCTACTTTCTAAATCTATAAATATTCGTAGACAAAATAATTTATAGAATAAACCATCTATTTCAAGATGGGCGCTTACGCTTTAATTAGCAAGCGAAGCTATAAGTTTGATTGTTTGCGTTTATATTTAAATAAACCTCAGGTTTTAACGTGCCTACCCACGACATGCTTCTATCAATTGATTTTATCAATCGAATCCAGAACATACCCATTAGAGTTAAGAAGACTTAACTCTTTTTTTAATGTTTATTTAAGATTTCTTTTACTTCATCAGGAATAATTCTTTTTACTGGGAATGTATCCGCATTAATGAATTTTTGAAGTAAATTTAGTAAGAATAAAGCAGTAGATTCTAGAGTTTCTTCAGAAATTAATTGTAATGAATCAACTTCCTTTTCTTTCATTGTTGATAATTTAGAAAATAGTAATGCGGGAATATTATTCTTTGCGAAATAGATTGCGGAAGAATATGGATGTTTACTAGTTACATGAATTGGATATGAAGCTATTTTTGATTCATACGCAATATAATTAGCTAACGCATGTTCCGTATATACATTAATAGTTGTTTTCCCTAACGCAAGACCACATTTATCAATAGTTAGAGAAAAAATAATCTTTTCTAAATCAACATCTTCTAAATTCTCTAGATAAGTTTTTGATCCTGTATTATTATTTTTTTCACTACCAAACCATAAGAATCTAATCGTTCTTTTTGGTGGATTTTGTGTAAAATGTTCAAAGATTTTTAGTAGCATAGCGCAGCCTGTACCAGAATCATATGCTCCAATTGAATTAGGATAAGAATCTAAGCTAGATGTAATACACATTATTTCATTAGGGAAAGTAGTTCCTCTAATTTCCGATATAACATTTCTACCAGTACGATAAGTTGATCTTTGTTCTAGATCTAATGTTAAGAATAATGGATTATCTTTAATTAGAATTCTTGCGTCATCTTTTTTAATTTTAACACCAGGAATAGTACCAATACTGATATATTTTTGATCAAGTTCAGTGATAGTTTCATCATATGTAATAAAGGCTGCAGCTTTACAATTGAGTAGTTTTTGATATTTTTCAATATCTAAGCTTCCTTCAATTAATACTATCTTTCCTCTTAATTTAAAATTATCTTGATCACTTGAGTTTTCCATAAAATATAATGGAGCACTAATTTGATTAGCATTACCGCTTCCTTTAATTCCTACTACATCATATTCTTTATCCATACTCTTTAAAGTAGTATTAACTACTTCATAATCAATAATATCATAATTAACGATTTCACATGATTTACCCATTTCATAAATACAATTACGAATGATTGATGCAGCTTTTAATTCTTCATTAGAAGCTGATGGTCGATTAAATGCTAATTGTTCAATGATATTATAAATATTAATTGCCATTGTTTTCTCCTTAATTTCTCTTAATGACGATGATAAGAATTATTAATTCTTCATCGGTATTATTAATCAATTCATGTTCTCCTTGATCAATAATATTCAACATACCTTCTTTTAATTCTAGATATTGATCTTTATCATATACCATTCCCACACCCTTTATACAATAAATGATTTCCGAATCATTAGTATGTATATGATGGCCAATTGATGAATGCGGATGAATTATGATTTTTGCTAGATTATTTAATAAATCACCTAATTCATTAATCTTAGATAGATTTACTGATCCATCACCATTTTTAAAGTTCTCTACTTCAATTCCATTTAGTTTATTTAAATCTACTATCATATTAATATTATACCATTAAATACTTGAAAAGTAAAGCATATGCCTAATTTAAGGGCTAAAAAGCGGGTATTTTTGACATATAAAAAGAAAAATCTCCTAGTAATAGGAGATTAAATATTCTATCGATTATAGAATTCAACGATTAGGTTTTCTTTTACTTCTGGATGAATTTCTGATCTTTCAGGAAGTCTAGTAAAAGTAGCTGATAAATTTTGATCATCAAATGTAATAAAGCCTAAACGAGAAACAGTATTTTCTAGATTTTCTTTAACAATTGAAAGATTTCTAGATGTTTCTTTAAGACTAATTACTTGACCAACCTTACATAAATATGAAGGAATATCTACTTTTTTACCATCAACTAAGATATGACCATGATTAACTAGTTGTCTTGCTTGACGACGAGTTGATGCGAAACCAGCTCTGAATACTAAATTATCTAATCTTGATTCTAACATGAATAAGAAGTTATCACCATGAATACCTGCAAGTTTGCCTGCTTTAACAAAGGTATTGTGGAATTGTTTTTCATTTAGACCATATAGCATACGTACTTTTTGTTTTTCTTGTAATTGTAAGCCATATTCAGATAACTTAGCTCTCTTTTGACCATGTTGACCAGGGGCATAAGGTCTCTTAGTTAATTCTTTACCATTTTCTAATGTTGAGAATTTTAATCTTCTAGATACTTTCCAACTTGGACCTGTATAACGTGCCATTGTTTTTTACTCCTTTTCTTAAAAAATTAAGTGAGATAAAAATTCAAAATTACTTTTAGGATAGATAAATCTAATTTGTTTTCACCTAAGCAGCGGGATTACTAACAACCAATTTCTTGTGATTATCTATAATCTACTAGTATGTTGAATGCTGCTTTTATCTGCACCTTGTATATTATACTCTTTTTATGAATAAAAGTCAAATATATTACAAACTAGATATTAATAAAAAAATATTAGTTATAACATAGATTATGTTATAACTAATAAGCTTACTTCTTTTGATTGTTTTATATAATCAGTTTCTTTAACAAAGATATAGAAAGTATATGATGTATCTTTTTCAATGTTAAAACGAATATTGTTACTATCATATACATCATAAGTACTCGATTTATGACCATCCTTGGTTACATAATAGATGGAATATCCACTAGCCAGTTCTACTGGATCCCATCTTAGAATTACTTCACTACCAATAATTTCATAATTAAAATTAGATGGTGAATTAAAAGTAGGTTTTCTTGAAGCAATCATTTGAAATGTAATAATAGCGCTAGATACAATTATTAGAATAATTAAAACAATTAATCCTTTTCTATAATCGTGATCAATATATCTTTTTGAATATTTTTGTAATTCTTCTTTAATAAATTCATCTGGATTAGGAATAACTACATTTATGTTGATTCTTTTTTCATCATATTCTTTAATTTTATCAATTGTTTCTTTTAATAAAATTTCGGTTTGAATAGATTTAGCAGCAAAGCTACGAACTTTTTTAATCAGCGTACGAGTAAAATTCTTATATTGGTCACCTAAATAAATAATTGATTGATTATTTTCTTTTTTTAATTCTTGATATCGATCCATATTATACGAGTTTATTGGTTTCTACAATTCCAACTACATCTGCTACAGGTAGAGCAAAAGTGATACCTTGACCGCTAGAATCAAATCCTACTTCACGGTAGATTGCGTGAAGGACTTGTTCTTTTACTTCTGATTTAACTAAGATGAGGACAATTTCTTTTTCTGGATGTAATAATACATTATATAATTTTTCAGCTTCTTTGCTGATGGTTCCACGAGCTTGAATAACAGTTCCACCTCTGGCGCCTGCACTACGTGCTGCATCCATAACGATATCCGCAAAGCCAGCATTTACGATAGCAAATACTGCATAATAATTGTAAACTATCATCTTATAATTCCTCCTTAAAACTTATTCCACCAAGCATTTGATACATTTGTAAACCAATAATACTATCAAATGGAATAGTGAACGCAAGACCTTTACCACTTTTAGTCTTATAAATACGATCCTCATAAGCTATTAATATTTCTTTTACTTTATTATCTGGTACTACCGAAAAGATTAATGCTTTAGAGTTATCAATAAATCCTAAATGTTTTAATGTTTCATTATCAGCAGTTCCTCTTGCGTAAGTAACAGTTTGTAAATTAACATTATATCCTTCAAGTGCTTGAAGATAGAAATCTACTTTACTTCTTTCAACTATTGAAACTAATAATTTTAATTTCTTAGGACCTTTAATCTTTTTTTCAATATTATTATTTTCAGCCATATAATCACCTAGAATGAAATAATTACTTCATCATCTTCGATAGAACTAATTATTTTAAATCTTCCTTTAAATTTATTTTGACGTCTAATTACTGATATAATACCTAATAATTGAATTGTAATTAATGGTGTCATTGCAACCATTGCGACAATTCCAAAAGCATCTTCAAGTAATCGATCTGGTTGAACAATAGAACAAAAACCAATTGCGAAAGGTAACATAAAGCTTGATGTTAATGGACCAGACGCAACACCACCGGAGTCAAATGCAATAGCAGTATAAATCTTTGGTACTAAAATTGATAAACCAATTGAGAAGATATAGCCAGGAATTAAATAATATAATACTGGGAAATCAAAGATGATTCTAATGATTGATAACATAATTGATAAACCAACACCAATACATAGAGCCATTAACATTGATTTACGATGAATAGCACCAGATGTTACTTCTTCTACTTTACTTGTTAATACATGAACAGCAGGTTCCGCAAGAACTGTTAAGAAACCAAAGATAAACGCAATAATTACTCCCCATACTGGATAATTTGCGATAAGCTTACCAACCTTAAAACCAACTGGAAGATAACCAATTTCGGCTGCAGTTAAGAATAATACTAAACCAATAAAAGCTGATAAGACACCAAAACCAATTCTAATTAATTTACGGATTGGAAGATGAATAAATATAAAATTAATAATTAAAAAGAAAACAACAATTAATGTAAGTGATAACGCAACATTTCCAATTTGTGAGATAAATACTTCAAGGAATTCATGCATAAAATCACTAGCTACTAAATCATAATCACTTAAATCAAATAATTGTGATGAATCAAGAGATGTTGTTTTATTAATACAGCCAATAATAAGAACTGCTAGAATTGGACCAATTGAACAAAGAGTTACTAGACCAAATGAATTCTCTTTTGCATTACGACCACCAATTGTAGCACTCATACCAACACCTAATGCCATTAAGAATGGTACAGTGATTGGACCAGTAGTTACACCACCAGAGTCAAATGATATCGCAAGAAAGTTTCCTGATCCTTTATAAATCATTAAAGCTACTAACGCAAACACTAATAGATATGAGAACATTATAATAGGGGTGAGTTCAATTTTGAAAATAATCTTTAAGACACCTACTACTAAAAAGATACCAACACCTAATCCAATAGCAAAAGTTAGAGTAAATGATTTAACAACTCCACTTAATTGTCGAGAAAGAACTGATAAATCTGGTTCCGCAATTGTAATTAAGACACCCATTATTAACATTACTGACGCAATGATAATTAATTTTTTAGTTCTAGTTAATGCAGACCCTACCTGTTCACCCATCGAAGACATTGCTTGATCAGCACCTTGATTAAATAATGCTATACCAAATATTAAGAATAATGTTGATAAAATAAATAATGCTAATTCTTCTCCGCTTAAATTGAATAGAGGAGTGAATGATAAAATAATTACAACTAATGATATTGGTACTACACTGATAAGAGCTTCTTTAATCTTTGACCAATAGTCTTTAAAAGCTAAAAGTTTTTCTTCTTTATTTTCTTTCATATTTTTAATCCTTTAATTACTTATTTATTATTTTAACATATTTCTTAAAAAAATGCATAAAATTACTAAAAAAATTGGCTATAACAAATATAGCCAATTATTTTATTATTTTAAAGCTGCCTTAACTAAGGTAATAAAGTCTTCTGCAACTAAGCTTGCGCCACCAATAAGAGCACCATCAATATTAGGTTGAGCCATTAATGCATCAATATTAGCAACCTTAACTGATCCACCATATTGAATTCTTATAGCATCAGCTGTTTCTTGATCATATAAATCTCTAATACAGCCTCTAATAAATCCACATGCTTCATCAGCAATTTCAGGAGTAGCAGTTTTACCAGTACCAATAGCCCAGATTGGTTCATACGCAATAACTAATTTCTTTACAAGATCACTTGATAGATTTTGTAAATCAATAATTAATTGTTTTCTGATAAGATCTTGCCAAGAACCATTTTCTCTTTCATTTAAATGTTCACCAACACAAAGGATTGGAGTAATATTATGATTAAATGCAGCAGGTAGTTTCTTTGCAATAGCCTCATCAGTTTCTCCAAACATATCTCTACGTTCAGAATGGCCAATTACAGAATATGATACCCCAAGAGATTGAAGCATCATTGGTGAGATTTCACCAGTAAAAGCACCTTGTTCTTCGAAGTGCATGTTTTGTGCACCAATTCTTAAATTTTCTCCTTGTCTTTTAACAAGATCTCTAAGAACAGTAAATGGAGCACATACAACACTATCAACTAGATCAATAGATGGAAGTTCGTTAACAACAGCATAGATGAATGCTAACGCATCATCTCTAGTTTTAAACATCTTCCAGTTTCCAGCAATAATAGGTTTTCTCATGATAACCTCTTATTTATCATCAAGGCAAGCTACACCTGGTAGAACCTTACCTTCAAGATATTCTAGACTTGCACCACCACCAGTTGAGATGTGGCTGAATTTCTTTTCATAACCCATTGAGATAGCTGCAGCTGCTGAATCACCACCACCAATAATAGTAGTAGCTCCTTCAAGATGAGCAAGTAATTCACAGATTGATTTAGTACCAACAGCAAATTTTTCTACTTCAAATACACCAGCTGGTCCATTCCATACAACAGTCTTTGCGCCTTTTAATTCTTCTGCAAATTTCTTAATTGTATCTGGTCCACAATCTAGACCTTGATAGTCTGCAGGAATCTTATTAGAAGGTACTACACAAGTATCTGCTTCTGCAATTGCTTGGAAAAAGTCCTCTGACAATTTTACTGGATCTGGCTTTGCAATTACGGTATCTACAGGTAAAACAATCTTACCATTTGCCTTCTTTAGAAGATCTTTTGCGTAATCAACAAAGTCATTTTCGCACTTAGAAAGTCCTACTTCATAGCCTAAAGCTTTGAAGAATGTATAGCTCATAGCACCACAAATTAAGACTTTATCAGCCTTATTTAATAGATTTTCAATAACTGAAATCTTATCTGAAACCTTAGCTCCGCCAAGGATTGCAACGAATGGATGAACAGGATTATCTACTGCTCCACCGATGAATTTAATTTCTTTTTCTAGTAAGAAGCCTGATACACTTTCACCTTTTATATGAGCTGCAATACCAGTATTTGATGCAGCATCACGGTGTGCTGTACCGAATGCATCATTAACGAATACATCACCTAGAGATGCCCAATATGCACCTAATTCAGGATTATTTTTAGATTCTTTTTTGCCATCTAAATCTTCATATCTTGTATTTTGGAACATTACTACTTCGCCTGGTTTCATTGCATTAATAGCATCTTCTAGTTCTTTGCCTCTTGTAGCATTGACAAATTTAACTGGTTTCTTTAGTAATTCTTCTAATTTTTTAGCAACAGGAGCTAAATCATTTTTAGCTAAATCTGCTTCTTCTTTAACTCTACCTAAGTGAGAGAATAGAATTACTTTTGCTCCAGCATCGAGTGCATAATTGATTGTAGGTAATGCTTGAACGATACGATTAGTATCAGTAATTACACCATTCTTCATAGGAACGTTAAAATCTACACGCATTAATACCTTTTTATTTTTCAATTCTACATCTCTAATATTTTTCTTTGCCATAATATTTATATTTCCTTTCAAATTATGTTTAATAGTTTTAATTGATCCCTTTTTATCAACATACATTTCTCTAAATATTGTTTCAATTTCTGATAGGGGACATCAAAAATAATATTTAAATCATTGTTAAAAATAATTATTGATTGATTAATATCATTACCTGGAATAATATTTTTAACATTACACATATTTATGTAAATTTGATTCCAATGCTTTTTAGGATATAATGGTTGAAGAATGATAGAGGGATTAATATATATTGGAATATATTGATTAATCTTATATCGTTCTTTTATTGTCTTTATCCTTGCCTCTTTTGTTGATAGATATATATTACATGATCTATCAATGATTGTATCAATTGGAATATTAATTATTTTTTTATCATTAAAAGATACAATATCAGTAGAGCGGTTATTCATTATTAAATAAAGAACATCTACTGTTAACATCAATTATTCTTTTACGATTCTATTAGTTGTTTCAGGATCAAAGAAGTGACACTTATTCATATTTAATGCAAGTTTAATTGTATCACCCATATGAATATCTACTCTAGCTGCTACTTTAGCAGTAAGGTTTTGACCAGCACGATCAGTACCAGGAAGCTTAACTGTAATTTGTGATTCAGCACCTAATAATTCTGATACGTCTACTTTTTGTTCAATAGTCCATTCAGGATATTTTTCAATATCTTCAGCTTTATCAAATACAGCTTCTGGTCTAATACCCATAACGATTTCTTTATCGATATAGTTCTTTTCTTTTAATAGATTTAATTGTTTTTCTGGAACTGCAAGTCTTACTACACCAAATTTTTGGTTTCCACATTCAAATACTCCATCTTCACCAACGTGACCAGTAATGAAGTTCATTGGAGGAGTACCAATAAATCCACCTACGAACATATTTGCTGGATTATCATAGATTTCTTTTGGAGCACCGATTTGTTGAATCCAACCATCTTTCATAACAACGATTCTAGTAGCCATTGTCATAGCTTCGATTTGGTCATGGGTTACATAAATAGTTGTTGTTCCTAATGATTCATGAATCTTAATTAATTCTGATCTCATTTGTACACGTAGTTTAGCATCTAGGTTAGATAGTGGTTCGTCCATTAAGAATACTTTAGCATCACGAACAATAGCTCTTCCTAGCGCAACTCTTTGTCTTTGACCACCTGATAGAGCTGCTGGTTTACGATCTAGGTAAGGCTTTAGACCTAATTTTTCAGCTGCACTTTGAACACGACGATCAATTTCATCACGGCTAAATTTTCTTAATTTAAGACCAAATGCCATATTGTTATATACAGTCATGTGTGGATATAGCGCATAAGATTGGAATACCATTGCGATATTACGATCTTTAGGTGCTACGTCATTCATTACTTCATCATCAATCTTTAATTGACCAGAAGTGATTTCTTCTAGACCTGCAATCATTCTTAGTGTTGTAGTCTTACCACAACCAGATGGGCCTACGAAAACGATAAATTCACGGTCTTTGATTTTTAAATTGAAATCAAAAACTGCTTGAACATTATTAGGATAAATCTTATTAATGTTCGATAATTCAACTGTTGCCATAATTTTATTCCTTCCTTTGTTTAAATTATTTTACATATATATTTTATCATAGAAATATTGTTCATTACAATAAACAATTTGTTTAAAAAAGAGAAGAATTAAATTCTTCTCTTCCTTATTATATATAATAGATTTAAAAATAAATTTTAAAATTGTATTAATTATCTGACATTAGTAAATAAATCATTGACGCATGTTCAAATTTTTGAAGATTTACACCAGTTGTTTTATAAATTAAATCTAATTTCTTAATAAGACTATTACGGTTAATATATAACATCTTAGATGTTTTTAATACATTTAAATCCAATTTAAAATATGTTAGGATGATATCTTTTGTTAATGCATCTTTAATTACTAATGGAAGAATCTCTTCTTTAAAATAATTTAGATATTCATCATCTTTCTTAACAATTGGTGAAATGATATCCGTATATACAAGTGATGTATTATTTAGATAATCAATTATATAATCGATATATTGAATTATTTTATTTCCAGGAGTAGTTTTTGTGATATATATACCATTATTAATTTTTAATTTGATTCCTAATTCAAAAGATATTGAATTAATTACATCCATTAGATTTTCAAAATCATCTAGGTAGAACATGATTAAATAATTATGGTAGATAAAGATATTAGATACTACAAAGATTTCATTTAAAACATCTATTAGATTTTGATCAGTAGATGATAAAATCATTAGACGCATTCTCTTATTATGAAAGGGATATTTATCATTATTTAATAAATAATTAGTAATCTTTGACGCATCATCATTACAATAAACTAATTTAAATTCATTATTCATTATTCAACAACTCTCTTTATTCTCTTAGTTACATCTAGTCTAGAAATCATTATGATTCTTTTACAAGTCATACATTCTAATTTAAAATCAACACCAGTTCTTAATACTTTCCAAGTAGTACCTTTACACGGATGAGGTTTTTTAAATTCAAGAATATTATTTACTTCAATACTAGTTATATCAATCATTTATATTTAACCTCATTACGGATTATTTCTTGAGCTAGCTTTCGATATTCCTTAGCTCCTCTTGAATTAATAGAATATTCTAAGACACTCTCACCATATAAGGGAGCCATTTGAATATGAGATGAATATGTAATGACTGTTTCAAATAGTTTTTCTGGAAATAATTCTCTTACCTTATCTAAAATATCATAGCCTAAAGTAGTACGATTATCAAGTTTAGTAATTAAGATACCTTCAATAACTAAATTTGATGTTCTTTGGATATGTTCAATTTTATTAATCATTGCGGAAAGGGCGTCATACGCAAAATAACTTGTATCAACTGGAATAATAACTGAATCTGATGCGTATAAAGCATTATCAACAATTAGACCTAGAGATGGAGGACAATCGATGAGAATATAATCATAATTATCTTTTAATTGAATTAGTTTTTGCTGAAGAAGATATTCTTTATTAGGGATATTATATAGAGCTTCTTCAACACTTGCAAGTTTAATTGATGAAGGAATAATTGATATATATGGATTCTTAGTAGGCATTATTGCTTTTTGAAGTAAACCAATATGACTAAAGAAATCAGCCATATCAAATAATATATCTTCTCTTTTAATACCTAGACCTTTTGTTGCGTTAGACTGCTCATCAAAATCTACGATTAAGACTTTCTTATTTTCATACGCAAAGGCTGCTGCTAGATTAATTGTAGTAGTAGTTTTACCTACACCACCTTTTTGGTTAACAATAGAGATGATTCTTCCCATAATTTCCTCCTTTCTTTTATAATGGTTTATTACTTATCTTCTGATATGATCTTGGATAAATAGGATTAGTTTTATTCATTTTGGAATATTTTAAGATATATCTTGTCCCTTTATCTAATGGTAGATTAAATTCTTTAATATCTTCCAATTCCATTTTTAGAGTTTTGGCGGCATTATAACTATTAGCTAATTCTTCTTGATAGCTAGTTCCTTTTAAGGGAAGAAAATATCCACCTATTTTTACATAAGAACTAGATAATTCTAATAAGATATTTAAAGCTGCTACAGCTCTAGAGGTAACAATATCAAATGATTCACGATGATCATTTATATATATTTCTGCTCGATTATTTACTACATATATATCATGTAAATCTAATTTATTAATTACTTCTTCTAAAAAGATACATTTCTTTTGGGTTGCTTCAAGAAGAGTTATTTCTAATTTAGGAAAAACAATCTTTAATACAATTCCAGGAAATCCAGCACCTGTACCAATATCGAGTAAACTCATTCTTGAATTTAAATCAATAGCTTTTGATAGAAGTAATGAATCATAGAAATGTTTAATATATATATCTTCTTCATTAGTTATCGATGTTAAATTAAATTTTTGATTAGCTTCTATTAATAATTGATAATATAAATCTAATTTATTTAATTTATCATTATCAAGATTAGGAAAGTCTTTTTGAAGTAATGTATGTAATTCTAATTGATTCATTTTCCTCTCCTACTTTCAATATATACAAGAAGGAGTGATACATCTACAGGATTGACTCCACTAATACGACTTGCTTGAGCAATAGTTAATGGTTTAACAGCTTTTAATTTTTCCTTTGCTTCACTAGCTAGATTATGAATATCATCATAATTAATATCTTTAGGAATAGCGATTGTTTCAAGTTTAGACATTTTCTTTGCTTCTTTATATGCTTTATCAATATATCCTTGATATTTTATTTCAATATCAATTTGTTCGGATTCTGGATATTGAAGAGGATCAGTAATTTCTGCCATTTTAATGATATCTTCATAATGGACTTCTGGTCTCTTCATTAATACTGACGCAATAATACCTTCTTTTAATGCTGGTGAATTAATGCTTTCAAGATAATCATTAACTTCTTTTGTTGGATGAATTTTAATATTATCCAATCTTTCTTTTTCATTTTGGATACGATTCATCTTCGCAAGATATCTTTGATAACGATCTTCTTTAATTAATCCTGCATAATATCCATATTTAATTACTCTTTGATCAGCATTATCATGTCTTAAAAGTAATCGGTATTCTGCTCTTGATGTTAGCATTCGATATGGATCAATAACTCCTTTAGTAACTAAATCATCAATTAAGACACCTATATATGCTTCATCACGCTTTAAAACAATTTCTTCTTTTCCTTTTATTGAAAGAGTAGCATTAAGTCCTGCCATAATTCCTTGAGCAGCAGCTTCTTCATATCCACTAGTTCCATTAATTTGACCAGCAAAATATAAGCCTTTAACAACTTTAGATTCAAGAGTTGGATATAGTTGTAATGGATCAATTGCGTCATATTCTATAGCATATGCATATTTACTAATTACTGCATTTTCAAAACCAGGTAAAGATTTTACCATTTCTTCTTGAACATAACGAGGCATAGATGTCGAAAAGCCTTGAATATATGTCTCATTAATTGATAATGATTCGGGTTCTAGGAAGATTTGATGACGCTCTTTATCTCTAAATCTTTCTAATTTTGTTTCAATTGATGGACAATATCTTGGTCCAACACCAGATATTAAGCCTGAATACATACTACTTTCTTTCATATGCTTCCAAATAATCTCATGAGTTTTAGGAGTAGTATATATTAAATAACAAGGAACTTGTTTATCAAAAGGGCGTAATGCTTTTGGATCAGTTTCATAACTAAATGATAATGGTTTATTAGTACCTAATTCTACACTACCTTTACTAAAATCAATGGTATCAGTTAGAATTCTTGGAGGAGTTCCTGTCTTAAGTCTTATTAATTTAAAGCCATTATTTCTTAGAGAATCTGATAATGAATAATTTGTATCTTCACCATCTGGTCCTGATTTAATAACTTCATCTCCTCTTAATACACAACTTGATAGATATGTACCAGTAGTTAAGATAACTCTTTTAGCTTTAAAGATTAAACCATTTTCAAGTTTTACTCCTTGAATAATATGATTTTCAACAATTAAATCACTAACTAATGAAATATATATATCTAAATTATCTTGATTATGGCATACTTCTTGCATGTAAGCAGCATATGCTAATTTATCTGATTGAACCCTTAATGCCCAAACTGCTGGACCTTTAGATGAATTAAGAAGTTTAGTTTGAAGTGATGTTGCGTCTGCACTTAAGCCCATTTGTCCACCTAACGCATCTATTTCTCTAACTAAGATACCTTTAGCTGGTCCGCCTACTGATGGATTACATGGCATATTACCAATTCTTTTATATGCTCCACAAATCATTAAGGTTTTTAAGCCTATTCTTGCGGGGGCTAGGCTTGCTTCAATACCAGCATGACCGCCACCAACAACTATAACATCATAATTAATATCAATATTTAAATCTTCCTTATTATATAGTGCTCCCATATTATCCTCTAGTCCTTAACCATGCAATAACAATTACTGCGATTATTGCGATAACACCTAATAATGCACCAATTAATTTAATCATTGATGAATGATATTTACTTTTCTTTTGAATTGATTTATCTTTTTTAATTGCTAATTTACGTTCTTCAGTCATTGGAAGTTCCTTCATACAGAAGTCACAAGTCAATGCATCTAACTTATTTTCATTATGACAATATGGACATTTCATATATATCACCTTTTCTTTTTTACTTATATTAATATTTTACCACATTTCAATAAAAAAAGAAGGACAATAACTTAAAAAAAGACTTGTTTTATTAACAAGTCTCTATCAGTTTATTTATTTTACAATTTCTCCGTATACTACACCACTTAATGCACCAGCGTTTGCTTCATCAGTATCAATGTGCATTGCAAGAGCATATTTAGGAGATACTCTAATTACTGTATCACCAAAGATAACTGCTCTACCTGTTTCATTTAATACTTTTACATTAACGATTTCACCATTTTCAACACCAAATGCTTTTGCATCTTCTGGAGTCATATGGATATGTCTTTTAGCTGCAATAACCCCTTCACTAAGTTCTACTTCACCAGCAGGACCAACTAATTTACAAGGAGCACTACCTTTAACATCACCAGATTCTCTAACAGGTGCATTTACTCCTAATGATCTTGCGTCAGTTAAACTGATTTCTACTTGATCTTCTTTTCTAACTGGACCTAAAATAGATACACCTTTAATTCTAGTTTCTTCTAATTCTCCTGTAAGACGATTCTTTTTGAATGAAACAATATCAACTTTTTGATTAGATGCAAATTGTCCTGGTTGAGATAATTCTTTCTTACAAGTAAGTTCTGCTCCTTTACCAAATAGTTTTTCTAATGTTTCTTGGGTTACGTGTACATGACGTGCACTTGTTTCAATAATAAATTGCATAAATACCACTCTTTCTTATATTCTTATATATATAATATTATAACATTTTTTAATTTATTGTCAAAAAGTTAAGCCTATTAAAATAAATTTGGTATAATAATATGGGTGATAAAAATGAAAATATCTTTAATTTCTTTAGGTTGTGCAAAAAACAGAATAGATTCCGAACTTGTATTAGGAGTTGCAAGAAAATATAACATTGAAATTACTCCTGATATATATGATGCCGATGTTATATTTATTAATACTTGTGGATTTATTGAATCAAGTAAGAAAGAATCAATTGATACAATCCTAGAAGTATATGAAAATAAAAAGAAAAATGTGAAGATTGTTGCAATCGGATGCTTAGTTGAAAGATATTATGATGATTTAATTAAAGCTCTTCCAGAAGTAGATATATATCTTCCAATAAGGGATTACGATAATATTGATCAATTATTCATGAAATTAACTTCTTCTAATAAATCATATAAATTATCTTATTTAGATCGAGTAATTACAACATCTCCATATTCAGCTTATTTAAAAATAGGAGATGGTTGTAATAATCGATGTGCATATTGTGCTATTCCTTTAATTAGAGGTAATTATCATAGTCGTGATTTTGATGAAATAATGGCCGAAGCAAAACTCCTTGCAGATAAAGGAATAAAAGAAATAACTCTTATAGCTCAAGACACTACTGTATATGGCACTGATTTTAAAAATGATAATAGAAGACTTAATAATTTACTTCATGAGATTAGTTTAATTGAAAACATTAAAATTATTAGAGTATTATATCTATATCCTGATGAAATTACAAAAGAAATATTAAATGAAATAAAGAATAATCCTAAGGTAGTTAAATATTTTGATATACCTATTCAACATTCTTCAAATAGAATTCTTAAATCAATGAATAGAAGAGGATCAAAAGAATTAATTAGACAACATATATCTAATATAAGAAAAGAAATTCCATCCGCAATTATTCGTACGACATTAATTACTGGCTTTCCAGGAGAAACTGATGAAGATTTTAATGATTTATTATCATTTGTTAAAGAAATCAAATTCGAACGTTTAGGTTGTTTTACATATTCAGATGAAGATGATACAGCCGCAAAATCATATCCTAATAAAGTAAATCATCGAACTGCTGAAAAACGGCATCGTTTAATTATGGAAGCACAAACTAAAATTGCTGAAGAATTTAATAAATCATTAATTGGAAATCATTATAATTGTATAATTGATGAATATGATGAGGGTAATCTTGCCTATATAGGCAGAAATTATATGTATGCACCTGATGATGTCGACGGAAAAATATATATCTATTCACCAATAGAACTCGAAATAGGTAGTATTGTTGAAGTTGAAATAGTCAATTCTACAACATATGATTTAGAAGCTAAATCAATTAATCCAAATGTTGATAACTTTTAAAATTAATAAAATAATATAAGAAATATTTCTTATATTATTTTTTTTGTTGTGTAAATTAATATTTATTTTTATTTATCAACATTTTTATAGGTATGTATTTCTTAAATAATATATAATTCTTTCTGCAAATTTTCTTAAATCAATAAATTTATTGAATAAATAATATATATAATAAAAAAAATCTTGATATTTTCATATCAAGATTTATATTTTAAATGGTGGCTGGAGCCGGAATCGAACCAGCGACACACGGATTTTCAGTCCGTTGCTCTACCAACTGAGCTATCTAGCCGAAAATGGCGGTTCCAACGAGGCTCGAACTCGCGATCTCCAGTGTGACAGACTGACATGTTAACCAACTACACCATGGAACCTTTTGGTGGCGGGAAAAGGACTTGAACCAATGACCTCCGGGTTATGAGCCCGGCGAGCTACCAACTGCTCCATCCCGCTATAAATGGCGGAGAAAGAGGGATTCGAACCCCCGCGGCTGTTACACCCTGCTGGTTTTCAAGACCAGTCCCTTCAACCGGACTTGGGTATTTCTCCGTGTTAATAATAAAATGGTGGACCTTCTAGGACTCGAACCTAGGACCGAC
>ONHH01000086.1 GCA_900317575.1 uncultured Bacillota bacterium
CAAGTAATATTAAATAAAGGAACGATGTCTAATATATTCTTATTTATCTTGAAGTTCATCTTCTAATCTTTCTTTTTCAATTACTAATTTTTTATAATTCTTTAATTTCTTTTCCAGTTCTGCTTCACTATATTTATAATCACTAATCTTTAATTTAAGATTTCTTAAATTATTGTACATGATTGGTAATTTTTCTTCAACATATGCTTTTTCTTTTAAAACAGTTAGAAGCTGTAAATTAGAATATGATTTTTCAATCTTATCAATTTCATATTTAACATCTTCCATCTTACCAGTTAATTTAAAACGTTCACTATTGATTTTCGCAAGTTCAGTTGTTAATTCTCTAATTTCATCATCAGGGAAAGCACATAGTGATTTTTCTTGACGTTCTTTTTCAATTTGATTGAAGTCTTTATTTAATTTATCATAATGTTGTTTATAATCGACTTCTTTCTTTTTTAAATCAAGATATTTCTTTACTACTTCACTATATTTTTCACATTCAGAAATAGCTAAAGATGCGTTATCGAGATAATCAACTAATTCATCTATCGCATTAGATGATGAAATATAGATTTCATAATAATGATTTTCAATATCTTTTAATTTTTGAAGAGCTTTATAATCAGGAGCTAAACGCTCTAATTCAATATTAATTTCATTTAATCTTACTTTCTTATTCATCTTTAGATTATCCATAGTTTCATCTAGAGATAATTGATTGATTAAATGATCAATTAATTTTTCAATTCGTTCACTGATATCTTGATTCTTTACTTCAAGAAGCTTATAATAATTAATTTGTGATAAGATATTCTTTAAATTCGTTTCTTTAATTCTTTCAAATTCATTAGCTATTTCTTCTTTTAATTTCTCTTCTAGTTCAATAGTTGAATCATAATGCTCCATCATTTTATTGATATAGGTTTCAAATGATTGACGAGCACTATTTACGAGATTATCTTGTTTAGAATCTAATTCATCTTTCTTTTCTAAATAATGAAGCTTTTCATTTTCAATTTGTTCAATTTCATCATTCATTCTTTTATAAAGTTTTTTTGCTTCAATAGAAATAGGATAACTTGATTCAAGATCAGCTACATATTTATTTAGTTCTACTGCAATATAATCTTTATTAAGATTTTGAATTAATGAATTATAACGAGAAATAATTGGTAATTCTAAATCACGTAAACGTGATGTATAGAAATCAATTATAGATTCTTTCTTTTTATTTAATTCTAAGATATGACGATTAATAGCATCATTCTCTTTTAATAATTCATCATTCTTCTTTTCATATTCTTCATCTTTAGCAAGAATTGTTTCAATTGATATATTGCTGTCAACTAATTCTCTTTTATTAATTTCATATGCTTTAATCTTATTTTCGGTTTCTTTTAATTTTGATTGTAAGATAGCATTATGAAGTACTAAATATTTATTAGTTAAGAATTCTTCTAAAGAAGTAGACGAATTATTGATCATATTCATCGCAAGAACCTTATCTTTTAGTTCTTGATTTTCTTTTTTTAATCGATCAATTTCATCAAATAATGCTTGTAATTCATTATCAAAATTATTCATAATTTGGAGTTCTTTCTTCACTAGAATTAGTGATTGCGCATTCAGTTGTAAGAACTAATGCTGCAACAGATATTGCATTAATAATCGCTGCAATTTCGACACTAGCAGGATCAATGATACCTTTCTTTCTTAGATTTACATATGTTTTAGTTCTTGCGTCTAACCATAATTTATGATTAATATTTGGTAATACATCTTCCATTTTCAAACCACTATTAGTTACGATTTTTTCAAATGGCATCTTTAGAACCTTATTTAAGATATGATATGCTGCCTCATATTCAGCTTCTTCTTTTAAGATATCACTGATTTCATATAATACCTTACCTGCTCCTTCAATTGTACCAGAAATCATTGCGGCTTTGGTAGCGCAAAGAGCATCTTCAATTCTTAATTTCTTTTCTTTTAATTCTACTTCAGTTGGAGCTCCAACTTTTATTACCGCAATACCACCACTTAATTTAGCAATACGTTCTTTTAATTTATCTTTCTCATAGCTGCTTTCTTCCATCATTAAACGTTTCTTTAATGATTCAATATAATCATTTAATTCATCATTATTAACATTTCCTTCAAGAAGAATCGTTTTATTTGCGTCAACTATTACCTTCTTCATCTTACCTAAATAAGATACATCACTACTTGCTAGTTCATCACCTTTAGTAGTAGAAATAAAATTAGCACCAGATATTAACGCAATATCTTTTAATAATTCAATCTTACGATCACCAAAAGATGGAGCTTTAGTAACTACCACATTAAAGGTTCCTCTTAATTTATTTAAGACAATGGAATTTAAGACTTCTTGTTCAATATCATCACATACAATTAATAGAGGATTTCCGGTATTAACCGCATTTTCAAGAAATGGAAGAATTTCTTTCATGGAATTAATCTTTTTATCTGTAACTAAGATATCCGGATTTTCAAGTTCAGATATATTTTTTTCATTTGAGGTTGCCATATAGCTTGACGCAAAGCCTCGATCATATGAATAGCCTTTAACAAGTTCTAAAGTTGTTTCCAGTCCTCTTGATTCATCTACTCGAACTTCACTATTATTTCCACCTTCAAGATAAGCTTTAGCAATTAAAGAACCAATTTCTTTAGAAGATGATGATAGAGTTGCTACTTGATTAATATCTTCATTATTCTTTATCGCAACACTTCTTTTTTCAATTTCTTTAATAATTATTTTTTGATAATGCTCTAATCCTTCTCTAATAATTACGGGATTTATGCCTTTATCTAAATATTTTAATCCTTCTAATATTAAATTAGAAGATAGAATTACAGCAGTTGTTGTTCCATCACCAGCTGCATCATTAGTTTTAGTAGCTGCTTCAATAATTAAAGATGCACCAAGATTTTGGAATTTATCTTTTAATGAGATTGATTTTGCAATAGTAACACCATCATTAATAATTAAGGGAGCACCAAATGATTGCTCAATGATGACATTTCTTCCTTTAGGACCTAAGGTAATCGATACTGCATCATTAATTATTTTAATGCCTTCCGCAATTTTATTTCTTGCGTCATTAGAAAATAATAATTCATTACTCATGATTTGCTCCTTATTCAATGATTGCTAAAACATCATCAAAATCAACTAAAAAATATTGAATACCTTGATCTTCAACTTTTTTAAGATAATCTTTAATTATTACTTTTTTACCAATTAGATCATGATCTAATTCAGCTGATACATTAATTATTTCATATTCATCATTAGTATCTTTAAAAATAATTTTTGATGTATTTTCCTTTTCTATAGATTTTAATAATAGATTATTGTGTAATGGTTTTAGCATATCTTCAATCTCCTTTATAATTCATTATATCACAAAGGCACTTAATTTACTCTTTTTTTATATATTTTTTTAAAAACTATATTTTTAGGAAATATTTTAATTTTAGGAAATATTTTCTAATTTATGGTAGAATAATAAATGTGTGAGGTATTATATGGAAAATAATGAAGAAATAACTGAATTAGATCAAGATAAAAAGAATAAAAATGATCAATTAAAAAGAATAATGTTATACCTAGTAGGATTCTTTAGTGGTATGAGTGTTATGGCAATTGAGCTTGGAGCATCAAGACTGATGGCACCATATTTTTCGAGTTCACAAATTGTCTGGACAATTATTATTGGTACAATTATGATCGCAATGTCCGTAGGTAATATCATTGGTGGAAGAATTGCTGATAAATCAACTAAACCTACTAAATTATTTATAATGTTATTTATTGCAGCAATTTGGGTAGTATTAATTCCTCTATTTGGTAAATTTATTATTGCGGGGATTGCGCTTGCGCTTGCGGCATCTGATTTATCACATAATTTCTTAATTTGGGCAGCACTACTTTCATGCTTATTAATCTTTGTTTTCCCACTTCTTACTCTTGGTATGGTTACACCAAACTTAGTAAGATTCGCGTCAAGAAGCTTAGATGAAAATGGTAAAACGGTTGGTAGGATTGAAGCATGTAATACAATTGGATCAATTATTGGTACCTTTATTCCAACATTTGTAACCATTCCAGCTGTTGGAACATCAGCTACTTTTATTATCTTTGGTTCAATCTTATTTGTTATATCACTCGTATATTTCTTTAAAATAGCATTTAGAAGGATCTTTCATACAACTCTTTCCATAATTGTTTTAGGCATTGGGATTGCATCAAGTTTTATTGGGGTAACATTTTGGGCTGATAATACAATTTATGAAGGTGAATCTTTATATAATTATTTAAGAGTTGAAGAAACTGAAAATGAAATAATTCTTTCAACTAATGTATTATTCGGTGTTCAATCTGTAAGATATAAAGAAGAAAAAATCTATAATGACTATTTTGATAATGTTCTAGCTTTAAATAAAATGGTTGATAATGATCCTGAATTTCTAATACTGGGTTTAGGAACTGGAACTGTTGCTTATAAAAGTGAATTGTATTTTGATCATCATAAAATCGATGGTGTAGAAATTGATGGTAAAATTGTTGATCTAGCTTATAAATATTTTGATCTACCTGAAGATGTTAATGTCTTTGTTAATGATGGTAGAGCTTATATGAATTTATGTAAAAAGAATTATGATATCATCCTTGTTGATGCTTATCGTGATATTACAATTCCCTTTTCAATGGTATCAATTGAATTTTTTAATTTAGTAAAGAATCATTTAAATCCTAATGGAATTGCTTGTATCAATCTAAATATGAGCAGTGGTAGAAAAGGGGGTATCAATGATTATATCTATGGTACAGTTACTAAAGTATTTAAGAATTGTTATCAAGTAGAAGCAGGAACTAATGTATTAATTTATTGTTCTAATGATATTGATCCTAAAGAAAAACTAGCATCAAAGCTTGATGAAGTCGATAATCCTAAATTAAAAACCTTATTTACTAAAGCAACTAATAATATGGTAAAATTAGAAGAAAATGAATATTTATTAACTGATGATAAAGCCCCTGTTGAATTATTAGGTATGCAAGTATTGGATGATATGATTAATGATGAATTAGAAGGATATCGATCTAAACTTAGAGGTAAGAGTATTAAAGAAATCATTGAGCTCTTAAAGAGTGGTGAATTATTCTAGATAATAAAAAATAAGATTGTGAATCACAATCTTATTTTTATTTCTCCCGATCTTACTTTAATTATTTGCTTATTAGATTCAATGATTAATAAACCATCATGATCTAAATCTTTAATTCTTCCTTTTAAAAATTCATTATCTTTTTGATATTCAATAATTTCATCTAAACCATATAAATTATTTCTAACATAATCGATATAATTATAACTAAGATTATTATTTAATAATTGATTGATATCTTTATCTAATTCTTTTATTAATTGATCTAATAAATCATTCATTGATATATCATGATTTAATATTTGCGATAAAGATATTGCGGTAGAAGCAATATCAATTGGAAATTCATGTTGATTACAATTAATACCAATACCAATAATTAACGCATCTATTTTATTTGATACAATACTTTCAATTAAAATACCACAGAGTTTCTTTTTATTAAATAATAAATCATTAGGCCATTTAATCTTGATTGGTAATTGATATAAATTTATTAATACTTTATGAATGATAGACGCAATAAATAAAGGAAAGGAATCATTAATATTCATTAATTTATCATTCTTTATAAGAATGGATAACGCAATACCTTTACCTTTAGGATCAACCCAATTATGAGTTAATCTTCCTCTACCTTTAGTTTGATTAAAGCTTGATACAAAAGTGAAATCATCTAAGGAAAGATAATTATCTTTTAGATATTTATTTGTTGAATCTATTTGATCAAAATATATATGTTTCATAACCTAACCTCAATAAATATTATAGCATAATATAAAATGTCAATTTAAGTTTTTACCTAAATTGACATTTATTTTTTATTTCTTTTCCATACAATATGCTTTATCATCAGCATCAATTTTAATTACTTTTCTTAAAGGTACCATAATAATTACAGCTGATGTTACTTTTAATAAATCAACAATAATAAATGGAATGATACAGATTTTAATTATCTTAATGATATCATAATCAATTTTATTTACATATTTCATAATGAAATAGAAATATACTGTACCAAATAAATAAATAATAGCTAATGATATGATTGATGCAATAACATCTTTAATGGCATTTAATTTAATTGGAAGTTTTTTAATAAAATGAGCAATTAATGGAGAAAAGATAAAACCTAATAAATAACCAAATGATGGTTTAGTAAGATAGGCAATTCCTCCACCTTGACTAAATACTGGTATTCCAATTAAACCCATTACAAAATAGAGAATAATAATAGTTAATCCATCTTTTAAAGGAAGGAGTAAACTGATTATTAAAACGATTAATACTTGTAGAGTAAAAGATATTTCCATTACTGGAATTGAGATAAATGCTGAAATTATTAATAATGCTAATAGAATTGCGTCAAAGCAAATATTTTTTAATTTCATATTATCTTATCCAAAGATTGAAAGTAATAATCCTGCTGCTACTGCTGATCCGATTACACCAGCTACATTTGGTCCCATAGCTGCCATTAATAGATAATTAGAGCTATCTTCTTCTTGACCAATCTTATGAACTACTCTTGCAGCCATTGGTACAGCTGAAACTCCTGCAGCACCAATCATTGGATTAATCTTTCCTTTAGTTAATTTATACATTAGTTTTCCAATTAATACACCACCAGCTGTTGCGAAAGAGAAGGCAATTAAGCCAAGGAATAATACTACCGCAAAGATAATAGCTGTCTTAGGATCAGATAATGATGCGGTTGCACCAACAGATAAACCTAATAAAATAGTTACAATATACATTAAATATTTAGCAGCTGCATCTACTAGATTTGGCACAACACCACTTTCTTTAATTAAATTACCTAGCATTAACATACCAATTAATGGAGCACAATCTGGAATTAATAAGATTACAACAATCATTACAACGATTGGGAATAAGATCTTTTCTCTCTTAGATACTTCTCTTGTTTGTTCCATATGAACTGCACGTTCTTTTTTAGTTGTTAGAAGTTTGATAATTGGAGGTTGAATAATTGGAACAAGAGCCATATATGAATATGCTACTACCGCAATAATTGCACATAATGTAGAACCTGGTATTTCAATATTGAATAATGAATTCTTACATAATTCAACAGCACCAATTAATTTATTAGAAAGAAGGATTGCTGTTGGACCATCTGCTCCACCAATAATACCAATTGATGAGGCAACAAGTCCATCAAATCCTAAAAGGATTGCGCCAATGAAGGTAATAAAAATACCTAATTGAGCAGCAGCTCCTAAGATTAAACTTTTTGGATTAGAAATTAATGGTCCAAAATCGGTGGTAGCACCAATTCCTAAGAAAATTAATGGTGGGAATAATTCAAGAGAAATACCTGTATGAATTGTATATAATAATCCAGTTCCTTCACTTGCGTTATAAAGTGCAGGAGCTAAATTAACTAGTAACATTCCGACACCAATAGGAATTAATAGATATGGTTCAAAATCTTTCTTTACCGCAAGGAAGATTAATACTAACGCAACTACAATCATAATTGCTCTTAGATAGAAATTACCATCCATAAATCCCATGTTGCCGAAGAAGTTTTTAATTAAATCTCCGATATTCATTATTGCACCTCTTAAGCTACAACTAGAATAGGATCACCATTTTTAACAGTTGTTCCCTTAGATACTTTAATTTCTTTAACAGTTCCACTTACTTGTGATTTAACATCATTTTCTAGTTTCATAGCTTCTAGAATAACTAATGTATCACCTACTTTAACAGTGTCACCTACTTTTACTTTAACATCTAAGATATTACCAGCCATTGGTGCTTTAACTACTTGGTCACCAGCACTAGGGGCTAAAGTTTGTTTAGGAGTAGATTCAATTTTCTTATCGCTTTCAGATACGCTTTCTACTTCTACTACATATGTTTTGTCATTTACTTTAATTTTATATACTTTCATTTTCTTTTCCTCCTAAATTTCCTTAATTGATACAACTCTTACATCTTCTTTAACTTCATCATGATAATCGATAGTCGCAACAAGAGCAGCAACCATCATATCTTCATCTTTAATATCTTCAACTGATATATATTCTTTTGGTGCATTAGTATTACTATTATTTTCTTCTACTACTGCTGGTTTTTCTTTATTCTTTGGTAAGAATTTGAATAATGCAACAATTCCCCAAAGAAGCATTAGCATTAAGAATACAATAGCCATACATATTGCCGCAATGATTAAGCATTGAGCAACTCTTTCACCATAAGACATTGAATCATCTAACTGAACTAGAGCTAAAAACATCATCTTATTTATCTCCAATAAATACATTAAATTCTTCTACTTCAATATCATTATGAGGATTCTTACGTTCAGTTAAGAATTTAACTGCTACTTGTTCAAATAATGCACAAGATAAGACGTCTTCATCACTATCACAGATATCTTTGTATTTTTCTTTCATTGTTTCAAATTCAGGAGGAATCTTATCAGCAGGTCTATAAGTGATTACTTCACTATCACCGATAATCTTCTTTCTTACTTCTTCATTAACTTCAGCTGGTGCTTTACCATAATTACCTTTTAAATATTCAACTATTTCTTTAGGACATGATTTATAGCGTTCACCAAATAATATATTCATTACTGATTGAGTACCAACCATTTGTGATAAAGGAGTTACAAGTGGTGGATATCCTAAATCCTTACGTACACGAGGAATTTCTCTTAATACTTCTTCATAACGATCCATTGCTCCTTGAGCAGTTAATTGGCTCATTAGATTTGATAGCATTCCTCCTGGTACTTGATATTTTAAGATATTAGGATTAACTGTTAGAGCTTTAGGATTAATCTTACCTTCTTTAATAAAGCGATCTTTTACAGGAGTAAGAAGATTAGCTGCTTCTTCTAAAGCTGCAAGATTTAATTTAGGATCATATTCAGTTCCTTCTAAAGCATAGCATAGAGCTTCGGTACATGGTTGACTAGTACCACCAGATAGTGGTGATAAAGCTGTATCAACGATATCACAACCAGCTTTGATAGCAGCAGACATGGTAAGTTCGGCAATACCACCTGTACAATGGGTATGAAGTTCTACTGGTAATTTAACTTCTTTTTTAAGTCTTGAGAATAATTCAAAGCTTGCTTCAGGAAGTAAGACACCGGCCATATCTTTAATACAGATAGAATCAGCACCCATTTTTTCTACTTCTTTAGCTAAACTTACATAATAATCAATTGTATGAACAGGACTTGTTGTATATGATAGAGCTATTTGACAATGACCACCATATACTTTCTTATATTTATTTGTTGCGTCGACAGCACTCTTTAAATTTCTTAAATCGTTTAACGCATCAAATATTCTAATGATATCAATTCCGTTCTCTAATGATTTTTTAACAAACATATCAACTACATCATCAGCATAATGACGATATCCTAATATGTTTTGTCCTCTAAATAACATTTGTAATTTAGTATTTGGACATGCTTTACGAATTAATCGTAATCTTTCCCATGGATCCTCATTTAAAAATCTTAGACATGCATCAAAAGTTGCACCACCCCATACTTCTAAAGCGTAATATCCAGCTTTATCTAAAGCTGCAGCTACTGGTAAAATATCTTTAGTAGTAAGTCTAGTAGCAGCTAGGGATTGATGTCCATCTCTTAAACAAGTATCGACAATTTTAACACCCATT
Organism: uncultured Bacillota bacterium; assembly: GCA_900317575.1. Lineage (GTDB taxonomy): Bacteria > Bacillota_I > Bacilli_A > ML615J-28 > CAG-313 > UBA1737. The sequence goes on from ONHH01000086.1 coordinate 9,880, forward strand.
TTCTTCTCCTTTTTTCATTTTTAAAAAAAACGAACAATTTTTAATATTTTATCATATTTACATATTTTTTACATATATTTTGCTTGAATAGTATCTAGAAAAAAAAGCCCTTGATAAGGGCTTTATTTTTAGTTAGACTATTATCTAAAGCGTCCTTGTAACCAACTTGGTACCTTAGTTTCTTTAGATTCTTCTTTCTCTTCTTTTTCTTCTGATTTAATTGTTTCTTCGACTTTAATTTCTGAAACATCTTGGTGACGATTCTTAGTCTTATCAAAACCTGTTGCGATAACTGTTACAATCATTTCACCATCTAGTTCTAGATTTAATCCAGTTCCACCTTTAATATTAATATCAGAAGATGATGCATTTCTAATTTCAAGAATTACATCTTCATATTCTTTCATGGCAAAGCTTGAATCACATGTTACTTGAACAATAGCATCGGTTGCGCCATTGATATCAATTTCAAGTAATGGTGATTGAATAGCTCTACGAGCTGCTTCGATAGCACGATTTGGTCCTGATGCAATACCAATACCCATAAGGGCAGTACCTTTATCTTTTAATACTGCTTGGACATCCGCAAAGTCAACATTAATATGACCAGGTAAAGTAATAATATCTGAAATTCCTTGAACAGCTTGTTTTAAGATATTATCAACTTCACTAAATGCTTCTAGATATGTCGTATTAGTTCCAATGATTTCTAGTAATTTATCATTAGGAATAATGATTAATGAATCTACATATGGACGCATTTCTTCAATTCCTTGAAGAGCTTGTTGCATACGACGATTACCTTCAAATCTAAATGGTTTAGTTACAACACCTACTACTACAGCACCAGTATCTTTAGCACATTGAGCAATGATTGGAGCAGCACCAGTTCCAGTACCTCCACCCATACCAGTAGTAATAAAGATTAAATTAGCACCAGCAACTGCATTTTTGATTTCATCAATGTTTTCATATGCTGCATCTTTTCCAATTGAAGGATCAGCTCCAGCTCCTAAACCTTTAGTTAATTTACGACCTATTTGAATTCTCGTATCAGCTTTAGATAAACGAAGGACTTGGGCATCAGTATTTATTGCAATATATTCAACACCTTTAACGTCTGATTCAATCATTCTATTGACAGCATTGCCACCGCCACCACCAACACCAATAACTTTAATTATTGATTTAGCGGAGAACATTTCACTATGATCATCCATTTTTATCCCTCCCTTTCTATTCTAATTCTAATTTACCAACTCTTATAACATCTCTTGCAATCATTAATTCTTCATTTGTTGGAACAACTAATACTTTAATTTTTGAATTAGGTGTACTTAATTCTAATTGTTCACCTTTAATAAGGTTCTTTTCTTCATCAATTTCTACACCTAATGCTTCTTTGATACGAGCACATACATGAGTTCTCATTTCCGGTGATTTTTCACCAATACCGGCAGTAAAGATTATCGCATCACAGCCACCCATATATACGAAATATTGACCAATATAATCAGCAATACTCTTTTCTTGCATTGCAAGAATTAATTTTGCTTTATGATCTCCTTCAGCTTCAAGAGCTCTTACTTCTCTTGCGTCACTATGTCCAGTGAAACCATAGAAACCTGATTTCTTATTAAGAATAGTTACGATTTCATCAGCTGATTTACCTTCATGATTAGATATATATTGAACTACTGCTGGATCAATTCTACCACTTCTAGTACCCATTACAAGTCCATCAAGTGGAGTTAAGCCCATTGATGTATCAACTACTTTACCATATTTAACAGCTGCAAGTGATGCACCATTACCAATATGACATGTAATTAATCTTAATTCTTCAATTGGTTTACCTAACATCTTAGCTGCTTCATGTGAAACATATTTATGACTTGTTCCATGGAAACCATATTTACGAAGTTTATATTTATCATACCATTCATATGGCATTGCGTACATATATGCTTCTTCTGGCATTGTTAGATGGAATGATGTATCAAAGACACCAACATTTACTACATTAGGTAAAGCTTTCATAAAAGCTTTAATACCAATTAAGTTTGCAGGATTATGTAGAGGACCTAAATCACATACACTTTCTACTACCGCAATTGATTCATCATTCATAATAACTGAATCACTATATTTTTCACCACAATGGAGAATACGATGACCAACACCTTTAATTTCATTTAAATTCTTAACAATATTACGAGAAATTAAATTATCAAGAAGCATTTGAACTGCATCTGCATGATTCTTTACTTCATTAACAATTTTAGTTTCTTTATTGCCATTAAATTTAATTGTAAAAATTGGATCTTCTTGGCCAATCTTTTCAAAGATTCCTTCCGTAATTACTCTTTCTTCCTTCTTTGTCATTTCAAGTAATTGGAATTTCAAAGATGAACTTCCAGCATTAACAGACATTATCTTACTCATATAAAAATCCTCCAAACATCAATATATATTATACCAAATTTTAAATAATATTTCAAAGAATATAATTGAATTTTTTAAACTTAATTATATATTATACTTTTTTAATAATAATTACTTATTATATATTTTCCTACTCAATAAAAGTAATTTTAAATCCCGCAAGGTTATGAGCATTACCTGCATCATTAATTCCAAATTCAATTTTAAATTGAGCACCTAAATAAAAGAAATAGAAATCATCATTATCGCTATAACCATTACAATAAGTCTTATACCAATCTTTTATCATACTAATCTTAGTAGCTTCATCATATCCGTCTAAATATGTTGGATATGCATATTTAAAATAATGTTCATCAAGATATGTATCTTTATCAATTAAGGCTGATAATTTAATGGTCGTAATTGATACTTCATATTTAGTATTGTATGGAAGAGCTACTAATAATAATTTATTTTGACCATCTTTTTTATGAACCATTAATGGTTGTTCAATAGAAATACCCATATTTGATGAATAACGATAGATATAGTATCTTTTTTTGCCACTGACAAAGGTTCTAAATTGATATGAATAACGAGTACCATGTTCATCAAAAACAACTATTTGTTTTTCTACAGAATTATTTTGAGCGTTACCTTCTTCATCTACTTCATCAAGTTTTAAGGTATCTTTACCAAATTTTGCGTAACCTTGATCATATTTTTGAATTTCTTCAGAAATAGTAATGATATTATTTTTATCAATCTTATCTAAATGTTCTTTAAATTTATCACTTAAAGTATATTGATCATTTTTAACAAAGAAGCAAGCACTACCTTCATTTTCAATTAAAGCTCTTACTCCCTTATAATCAAAATATAGAGTTGGTAAATCTTCTTGATAGACAAGATATGGTTTAATTGAACTAGATATTTCTAAAGTTAATCCATCATTAAATTCTTGATAATCTTTATTACAGCTAGTAAGA